>ONSV01000105.1 GCA_900320585.1 uncultured Prevotellaceae bacterium
TGACCTGGGCGACGTCAGGGAGAGCGCGAGGGTGTATGTGAATGGCGAGTTCAAGGGTTGCCTTTGGTGTGTACCCTTCACGCTCGACCTTGGCCAATGCCTAATCAAGGGAAAGAATGAAATCAAGATAGAAGTGACCAACCTGCCTGCCAACCGCATTGCCGAACTCGACCGTCAAGGCGTGAAATGGAGAAAAATGGAGGAAATCAATGTTGTGGACCTCAACTACAAGAAGACCACATACGAAGGATGGGAGCCCGTGCCCAGTGGTCTGAATTCCACAGTCAAACTATACGGAAAGTAAACAATCAAACACATTATAATCAATATGAAACGATTCCTCTTCACCCTTTGGGCATGCCTGTTTATGGCCATAGCCTACAGTTCATCCCTTGACCGGCAACAAATCTCGTTGAATTTCGGTTGGAAGTTTCATCTTGGCGATATTGCAACGATACCAACACCAGAGAACGTAAATAACGTCACCAACGACTGGCGCATTGTAGACCTGCCCCATGATTTTCAAATAGAACAACCCTGGGTGGCTCCAGGGACCGATGAGCAAGGCGACAACAGCGACCAAGCCAGCAACTTCAAGAGTCGTCTGAGCGCAAGGGGATTCAAGGAAATGGGAATTGGCTGGTATGTAAAGACCCTCACTCCTCCTGCCGAATGGAAGGGGAAACGTGTGGTGATTGACTTCCAAGGCATCATGTATGTGGGCGATGTCTATCTCAACGGCAAACGCGTGGGCGGAACCGACTACGGATACGTGGGATTTGATATCGACCTGTCGAAACAACTTGTATATGGCTCAGAGAACGTAATAGTCGTAAAAGCCAACACTCAGGCCCCCCTCAACTCAAGATGGTATACGGGAGGTGGATTGATAAGGGATGTGGGGCTCACCGTCACTTCTTCCAACCTGTACTTCCCCCGTCATCCCATCTACGTCACCACGCCCAAAGTGAGCGAGGCCGATGCAACGGTATCCGTACAGACCGAGATAGCCTGCTATCTCAAAACCGACCACTTGAAGGTGCACGCAACTATCGAGGATGCCAACCATCAAATCGTTGCCGACGACATCACAGACATTGCGTGGAACGGAAAGTCGAGACAATATGAGTACCGGCTCAACGACATTCACATCTCTTCTCCTCAACTATGGAGTTGCGAGTCACCATATTTATATCGACTGAAGCTTGACCTCTGTGATGCCGACGGGAATGTGGCCGATCATGTGGAGACAGCGTTCGGCGTGCGTACCATTGAGTTCTCGCCTGACTTCGGTTTCAAGCTCAATGGGAAGAAGGTGATTCTGAAGGGCATCGCCAACCACCACTCTTTGGGAGCGCTGGGGTCGGCAGCCTATCCCAAAGCCATCGACAAACGCCTGAAGATGCTCAAGCAATGGGGATTCAACCATGTGCGCACCTCGCATAACCCATATAGTGAGGACTTCCTCCGCCTGTGCGACGAGAATGGCATCCTGGTTGTTGACGAGCTCTATGACAAATGGCTCACCCAGTTTACGGGTGGAAGGAAGGAATGGACCGAACTCTGGCAGCATGACGTACCAGAATTCATCAAGCGCGACCGCAACCACCCATCGGTGGTGCTCTGGAGTCTTGGCAACGAGCTGCAGACCTATGCCAACCTGCCTTTCAACGACTGGGGAGTGACCCCTTACCGGCTACAGCGTGAACTGATTCACCGCTACGACACCACCCGTCTGGTGACTGTGGCCATGCACCCGAGGGGCCGCAGTCTGGAGACCGACTCCCTACCCGCCCCCCTGGCCATGGAAACCGACATCGCTGCCTATAACTACCGGTATATGTACTTCCCTGGCGATGGCAAGCGGTTCCCATGGATGATATTCTATCAGAGCGAGGCCAATCTTCCGATGATGGGTCCCAACTATTATGAGATGAATCTCAACAAAGTGGTAGGCCTGGCCTACTGGGGTATGATTGATTACTTGGGAGAATCGCGTGGCTGGCCCGCCAAGGGATGGACCGACGGCGTCTTCGACATCGCACTTGAGCCAAAGCCCATGGCCTATTTCCTCAGAAGCGTTTTTGACGAAAACCATCCTGTCGTTCATGTGAGCATCGTAGACAATGTGGCCGACAATACCGAATGGAACGGCGTGAAGTTTGGTGGTGAACGGTTCAGCGACCACTGGAACCGTACCCCTGGCACGAAACTCACCATCTATGCCTACAGCAATGCCGAGGAGGTGGAACTGTTCGTCAACGGCAAGAGCCAAGGAAAGCGAAGCAATACCACCAACCCCAAGAATCGCAACAAGATGCGCTGGGATAACGTGGAATATGCAAATGGTTACGTGGAGGCTGTGGCCATGAATGGTGGAAAAGTCGTGGCACGCCACCGTGTGGAGACCAGTGGCCACGCGTCAAAGCTCAGCATCGTGGCTGAAGACACTGAATGGCAGGCCGATGGTATGGACCTCATGCACATACGTGTCCATGCCATAGACTCAAAAGGCCGTCGCGACTATCGCTCGCAAGACGAGTTGGAATTCTCTGTGGAAGGTGATGCCAAGATAGTGGCCGTGAGCAATGGCGACATGCTTTCGGATGAGCTCAATGCCGTGAACACCCGAAGCCTCTACAATGGATCGGCAATGGTCATACTACGGGCCGGGAAGACAGCGGGCCAGGTGGTACTCACTGTAAAGCCCAAGGGCAGCAAGCTGAAGCCACAACGAATCAAGCTGAATACCACAGCATCAGAAATCCTACCAACAATGTGACAGATCAGGAGATGTCATCAAACTGTCGACGGGCTTTGCGTAGTTTGCGCAAAGCCTTGTCGCGTATTTGGCGCACACGTTCACGATTCAGGTTCATGATTGCCCCCACCTCGACCATGGTATGGCGGTCGGAGCCCACGCCATAGATGAGCGACATCACCCGACGCTCACGCTCATTCAGTTGGGTGAAGATGGACTGGATGCGATGCTCGATATCCTCCTTGGTGATTTGCTTGTCGGCATACGACGCACTGGTGTTCTCAATAAGATTGAGCAGATTGAGGTTGTTCTTGCTGCCAGCGGGAATAGGAGCGTCGATCGATGCGGGATGGCTGCGACGCGACTCAGCCTGAGATTTCTCTCCCTGAGGAATCTTGTACAGTCCCGAATGTTTTTCGATGAACTGCTCGATACTGTCGCGCACAATGGGAGCGGCAAAGCTCACGAAACGCTTTCCAGGATACGGGCTGAAACGCGAGGCGGCCCTCATCAGTCCGATGTTTCCCTCACTCACAAGGTCGTCATACGACACATCGTTGCCCCTATACTGGTTGGCAATGGAAAGGACAAACCTCAGGTTCGACTCCACCAATTCTGAAATGGCAGTAGTGTCGCCCTCATTGATGCGCTGAGCCAGCAACCGTTCTTGCTCATCCGACAACAAAGGCCTGTCGGTGATTTCCTCAATATACTTGGATATCGCGTTTTTCTTTTCTGCAGACATAGTTGATTTTGTTTTTGCAAAATTAATGAAAAATATCGATTTCCATGCCTTTTTCAAGTGAAAAAGGACCAAACATCTTGAGGAAAGAGACAACTTCGTTTTGCATATTATATCTAATTTGCGTATTTTAATGAAATAGCCAAACGAAATAAACGTCCAAGACTAATGTTATCGATTAAAATCATTATTTTTGCAAAAGTCAACAAAATGACAAAAAGTAGATTATTCACCAAAACCATAATCATCAAAACACTTACCTGATATGAGAAGATTCTTTCAAATGATTATCGTTATGGCATGCTGTCTGAACATACAGGCCAGCCCTATAGCGATTGAGACCAAGAACATGACCCTCGTAGTGAATGCCGATATCGGTTCGGCACCACAGCTCTGGTATTTCGGCCCCAAACTCTCGAAAGAAGACATCGGGCGCCTGCAGTCTCCTACTGGCGGGCGAATGGACGCGTACCCTGCCTATGGACTCAACACGCCTGCCGAGGCAGCTTTTGCCATGCGCCACAGCGATGGCAATATGTCGACCGTGCTACAGACCGAAAAAGTGACGAGCAAGGAAGATGGCAATGCCACCGTGACCACCATCAGGATGAAGGATCCCGTCTATCCCATCAGTGTAGACCTGAATTACCGGGCCTATCATGATGTCGACATGATTGAGGTGTGGTCGGAAATCACCAACCAGGAGAAATCCACTGTCACACTCACCACTTTCGCCTCGGGCGTGTTGCCCATCCGCAGAGGTGATGTATGGTTCAGCCACCTCTATGGCTCATGGGGCAACGAAGCCCGGTTGGTGGAAGAGCCCCTGAATCCCGGAGTTCAAATCATCAAGAACAAAGACGGTGTGCGCAACTCGCATACCGACCATGCCGAAGTGATGTTCTCGCTCGATGGCAAAGCCCGTGAGAACGACGGTCATGTGATAGGTGCCGCCCTCTGCTATTCGGGTAACTACAGGCTGAAAATCGATACCGACGACACCGAGTACCACTACTTCTTCGCCGGCATCAACGAGGACAACTCCGAATATCACCTGAAACGGGGAGATACATTCACCACGCCACCACTTGCGCTTACCTATAGCACGGAAGGTCTGAGCGGAGCCTCGCGCAACTTCCACAAATGGGGCCGCAAATACAAATTGATGCACGGCGACATCGAGCGCAAGATCTTGCTCAACAGCTGGGAAGGAGTGTATTTCGACATCAACCAAGCCGGAATGGACCAGATGATGGCCGACATTGCCAGCATGGGTGGAGAGTTGTTTGTGATGGACGATGGATGGTTTGGCGACAAATATCCCCGTAAGACCGACAACTCCTCGCTTGGCGACTGGGTAGTGGACAAGAACAAGTTGCCCGACGGCATAGAAGGACTACTGCGCGACGCCAAGAAAAACGGGGTAAAATTCGGCATCTGGATTGAGCCAGAGATGGCCAACACCGTAAGCGAGCTCTACGAGAAACACTCCGAATGGATTGTCAAGGCCCCCAAGAGGGATGCCGTTCTTGGACGTGGAGGCACCCAGGTATTGCTCGACCTTGCCAATCCCCAGGTACAAGAATATGTATTCAGCATTGTCGACAACCTGCTCACCAAGTATCCTGAAATCGACTATATCAAATGGGACGCCAACATGTCGGTCTGCAACCATGGCAGCCAATACTTGAAAGCCGACGACCAAAGCCATCTTTATATCGATTACCATCGTGGATTCGTGAAAGTGTGCCAACGGATTCGCGCCAAGTATCCGGATGTCACCATACAGGCATGTGCCAGCGGTGGTGGACGCGCCAACTGGGGCGTACTGCCCTACTTCGACGAGTTCTGGGTGAGCGACAACACCGATGCCCTGCAGCGCATCTACATGCAGTGGGGAACCAGCTACTTCTTCCCTTCCATCGCCATGGCAAGCCATATCAGTGCAGTGCCCAACCACACGATATTCAGGACCACCTCGATGAAATACCGTATCGACGTGGCGATGAGCGGCAGGCTCGGTATGGAGATCCAGCCCAAGAACATGACCGATGAGGAAAAAGCGCTATGCAGGAATGCCATCAACGAATACAAGCAGATACGTCCAATCGTACAGTTTGGAGACATCTACCGCCTGGTGTCGCCCTACGACCATAAGGGAGTGGCCTCGATGATGTATGTGGCAGAGAACAAGAATAAAGCCGTATTCTATTGGTGGAAGACCGAGACGTTCCAGAACGAACATCTGCCACGTGTGAAGATGGCCGGCTTGGACCCCGACCGAGTCTACAAGGTGCATGAGCTGAACCGCATCGACGTGCAACCACTCTACTGCGAGGGAAAAAGCTACAGTGGAGCTTATCTGATGAACCATGGCCTGGAAATTCCCTACAACAACAATGTGGAATGGGGCAAGAAAAACGAGTGGAGCAGCCGTGTGCTCCTGCTTGAATAAGGAATAATGACTACAGGAATCATTCTGGAAATACCATTGCCAAAGGGGCCTGGCACGTATGCCAGGCCCCTTTGGTGATGACGAAGACAGCCTTCGTTCTATCTTACCACGGTTTTTTTGCCACCTATGATATAGATGCCTTTCGAGAGTCCTTTGAGCGACCCGCTGTCACTCACTTTCCTGCCACTCAGGTCATAGACCGTAGAAGTATCCACGCTCTCACCGAGCATCACGGGAGTGATGCCACTGGTGATGTCTGGCCCCTCGATGACCAATTGAGTATAGGCAGGCGTCTTTTTTACAGTATACAACATATACGCACGGAAAGCGGGCACATTCTGGGCATCTTCATTGTAGACGAAATGATTTCCATGCTGTGCATAGACACCCGACAAGTCGCAACCTACGTATGTTCCCTCCAATTCATAGTCACCCAAAGAAAGGATTGTGCGGGTATCTGCTGTAGGAGCAAGTTTTGTCTTGCCAGCCCTGAACTCAACGGTCTTCCCCAGAAGCTGTTCGCCAGGGGCAATGAGATAGGGATGGTTGGACTGCATTTTGTCCACGTATTTCAATTTTACCTTGTCATCTTCTACCGAAGCCACATCCTGAAGCCAGAAGTCTTTCTGGAAATCGTCGGCATTGCGGAACCAGTCGACGGTCTTCCCATCGACCGTCACTTTTGTAGGTGAGAACGGCAGTGTGATGGTTGACCATTGTCCCATCTCGTCGGGAGCAAACGAACGTTGATAGGTGATTGAGGAAGTGGCCGTCATCTCGACAGGTATATAGAAATCGTATCCATCAGTGAAACGAAGATTGCCTGTTCTCAGCTCGGCATTCAGAACATTCCTTCCGACGAGCCCATTGGGAATACTCCATTCGAGCAAGTAGACTGTGTTTGGATTGCTGTTGGGCAACACATCGCTGGTGTAGGCATTTCTCAGTTGGATGGCGAGAGCGTCTTCTGGCACAGTGAGCACATCCTCAGCAATACAGGTTTTCATCTGGCCCTTGGCATTCCAATAGATGGCACCTTTCGACACATTATACAAATCGCTCATATAGAGTAGGTTCTCATTCTCGTCCACATAGTTTGTGGCAACGACAGACAATTTCGAATCATAGTTGGCGATGGGCAACTCAATGGTCATCGTCGTGCTCTCGCCCGCTTTCAGGTCGAGGAGCTTCTTGAAAGGCATTCCTGTGACTTCTTTCGCACCATCGTCAAGCATGATATTGAGGAAATGCCGATAATCACCCGAACCATGGTTGGATACCTTCACATCACAGATAGCCAAGTCGCCCACAATCGTCGACTGGTCGTCGGTAAGGTTGAGCACATCGATGTCGCAAGCCAGGTCGGCATTCTCGTTATAGACATTGGTGTAGAAGTAGACATTGTCGTAATAGTCGACGGAAAGATAGAACACATCGTTGTCGAGACTGAGCGAGTTATTCTGGTCGATATAGATATAGATGGTACGTGTGCTATTAGCCTCGATTGCGACCATCTCGTAGGCGATAACAGAAATCTCACCGTTGCTGTTGACTTTTCTCAAAATGATTGCTCCATTATACTCCTCGTCGTTGTTGGTGAGGTTGACCACCAGTGACTGTCCCGACTTGCTCACTTTGTTGACCACAAAATCGGCTTTGGGGACTGGGGTGAGCTGCATGCTCGTACCCTCAATGAGCACATCGACATAATGACGGTCGGAACCTTTGGCCAAAGCCCAATTTCCCGAATTTTTCTTATAGACAGGGCGGATGGTGAAGTGCCCGTTTTCCACATCTTTTCCTATTCCGGAAATAACATACGACTCACTTGAGCCATAGCCTTGCCAAAGTTGTTCGCTACGTGTGGAAAGCGTTTTTACGAATTGGCCATCACCATCATAAAGGGCAAATCCAAAAGTGAAATAGCCATAAGACCCTGTGGGAAGGAAGTCGCCAGCAATCCTGAATCGGGGGAAAGCGGCCCCAACGGAATCGCGCTCGAAGTGCCTGCCATCGGCCAGACTCGGACGGGTGGAGAACATGACAGCCTCCTCGGGAGCGACGTAGTCGTCATCACCAGTGGTTTTCATCCCGAGCAAAGCGGCTTGGTTGATGGTGAAGCGCATTGATGTAGAACTACCACCCGTGCCCGAGGAAGATGCATCGAGAACGGAGATTCGATAATAGCCATCGGCTTGGCCACCCCATCCCCAATTGATATGGTACATTCCCTTGCCATCATAGCCGTCACAAACAAACGCGTGCCCTTCCCATGCCGTGGTGTAGGCGGTGTAGAGCACAGGACAATTGTTCTTCAGTTCCTTGAGGAGCAAACTATCCCATTCTGCAATGCTATAACCTTCGTGGTAGACATAGTGCATGGTAGAGGGGTATTTGAAATACCGTGGCAGCCGCCTTGGCAGGTCAAAGGTCTGGGCACCTGCAGAAGAGGCGGAATATTCCATCTCAACAGCCTGCCCACAGTATTGCATGAGTTTGGCCACCGCCATCTTGCTCTCCTCAGAGGAATTCCGGTTGTAGGTATTCTTCATCAAGTCCCATTCGAATGTTGTGGGTGGCAGGGCAGGCATCGTCTTTTTCAACGAGGAACAATAGTATGAGGGTATCTCATTGGTTTCCTCAACAGGAAACTGATAATAATTGATGACCTGGGCCATAGCCGTGGCCACACATCCTGTAGGGCATTGCGTATTCCCCGACATCGGACATAGCAAGTTATATGGCCAGGTCTGGTCCCACCGTGTGGAGAGCAGCGGCTCCACCACATCCGAAGGCCGTGCCTGAGGCGCTGCAGTTTCGACATCTCGTGAAGCCACCTGTGCGATTGCCTCCTTATAGTATTGAAGCCAGATTTTCAGGTTGTCGGGCATATTGTCCCAAGAAAACGAGCCTCGGTCGGTATAGCCCAATACAGGCGTGGCGAGGTCGTCGCCAGCAATGATGACAAAGCCATTGTCGTTACCAATGTTATAGACATAGAACAGCGCATCGTCGGCAGCCGATTCGTTTTGAGAGGTGTAGGCCAGACTGATTTTATCCGTATATAGGCTGCCCATCTTGTCGGCAACGAATTGCCGCGCTTTGCGCATGGCAGCAGGTGCTTTTACTGGCGATGCCATAGACGAGGCGAAAACCGCCAGAACCAATACCAAGGCTTGTACTCTTTTCATATAATATTTTATAGAATGTATTTTGAATTTGCAAAAATATAAAAAAAGAATGAAATAGTGAATTATAGAGAAAAAATAGTTGTCAGCATGGCATTGGAAATATAAAAAAGGAAATTATGTCATCGGACATATAAAAAGTGGTGGAGAATGGGTCTCCACCACTTAAATTATACCGAGACGCAAGACAGCGTCACCTCAAATCGAATGAAGTGAAATCATACGAGCACCACTGTGGCGCTTCGGGCTGCCTGTGCGCCCATCACAAGTACCTGGGCGATATCGGCCGTTTTGGAAGGTCCGCTTATAAACGAGCCATACCCATAGTCGGTGAACTCGATACGCTTGTAGGCCTCGTGCATGTTGTTGACAATTTGGGTGCGGTCGAGCAGGATGACAAGGTTCTCGGAAATGAAGCAAACCGCTTT
>ONSV01000063.1 GCA_900320585.1 uncultured Prevotellaceae bacterium
TATCATCTCAGCAAATCGGAACTGCTCTTTCATATTCGCGGGGGTGTCATCCCAAAGCGATAATTGCAAATTCTCAGCATTAAGTCTCGCTTCCAGATCCGCCAGTTTTTTCCGATGATTTGCAAAATCATCCTCTGTGTATTTCTCGCATACCACATCCATGATTTTCTTCGGTTTTAGAACGGCCAAGGAGAGTTTGTTCTCCTTTGCCAAACGGATGACCTCTGACATATCAGTAAATATGGGCTTGTTCTTTTTCACAAACTCCCATCTTATATCCCAGGATTTTGAAGATATCACCTTGCCTGGCTTAATGGAATCGATGTCTATATGGTGGCTTTCTGGGCGCTCATCTTTCAAAGATCTGCTCATGTTGACTTCTATCCACTGCCATTTCCCATATGTTTTTTCCTCCTGCAACTTCATCAACCGAAGAGGAACGGGGAAAATGCGCACCCAACGGCCATCTTCACGAAATCCGGCAGTGCACACCGTCTCATAATATTTTTTCGAAAGCGTGGGATATGTCATCACGCTGATCAGTATCTTCTCCATAGTTTACAAGTGGATTAGGCGGAATCCCGCATGGGGCATCATCATCAATTGTCTGGCGATCCGGCTGCGATGACATTGCCTGAAGTCCTTCTCGAAGCATGTCAAGGCGACGCGCACACCCTCGTCGACAACTTGCCTCAGGGCATCCAATGTGTCTTTCTTCTTTGTCAAGGTTTGGTCATAATATCTGAACAACTCGTCATAGTCTTCCTGAGTCTTCAGTTCTTTTCGCAATTCGCTCTCTATGCCAAGTTCTGGCATGTGGATGTATTTGATGCAAACATTCTCGCATGCCTTGGAGAGGATTCCCTTCGAGAAGCCATACTTCATGCTGAAGGCGTTTTTGCGCACATCTACAAGCACATGGACGTCCTCCTTGATAAGCCGGATGATATACTCCTCAAGCGACAGCCCTTCATAACCAATAGTGAAAAGTGCGGGGGTGTGGTTCTTGAACCTCTCGGCAAACTTGAGGACATTGTCATACTCTTTGGTTGTAAGTACATCCTTGGCCATCTGGCTCCTTATGGCAAAAAAAGGATAGTTCACATAAACATAATGCACCAGCTCGTTTTGTGTTTTTGTTCCGAACTTCTGTTTGCACCGTGTCAGTTGTTCACGTTCAAACATGCCCATAGCGTTCATATATCCACTGCCTTGAAGAATGTATGTGGAGTTTATTTCAGCAACATAGCCTTTTCTTTCAAGGTCGCGCATGTCTTTGTTGGCTTTGAAAGAAAAGCAACCGTATCGATATGGGGCAAACTCATAGAAATTGCATCCACAAGAACATTCCTGAACGAACAAGAACAGATACTTTTGGAAACTAATAGGCGTCAACTCACCATCAAACAGTTCGAGCAATGCCAATAAAATCTTTTGCCTCTCTAATAACATGGTTACTTTTTGAGGGAGGTGAAATTATCAAAATAGTCACCCAAATCTAATAATCCTTCACTTTCTCCATATGATTCAGGAGTATATATATGTAGATGAATTTGGGAGGTTATGATGGATTCATTTAGTATATTCTTTATTTTAAATGGTAATTCTTCTATTTTGACGATTGTTTCTTTCTTGTATAGAAGATGATTCAGTAGACATCTTTGATAATATTGAAGAGTGTCTGACTCATCAGCCATATTCAACTGCGATAGAATGTCAGATTCTTGATCCTTATCCTTATATGGAGGACATGCGACAAAGAAATCTAGAGTCAGGTTTCTTAAATCATAACCACGGCAAAGTGAAAAAAACATGTGGATCTTTAGCATTGTGAAGAAATCTTGCTCGAAGGCTTTTTCTATACTTGCTATATTTGACTTGAGGTCAACAAATAATAAATGCATTTTCCCATCTACAATGCAAAATGAGACGCCGTCACAATTTGCGTCTTTTAGGAAAGAACTTTTGTTACAAGTCATGTTGGGGATATTCTTGTAAAAAACATCGTCAATGATACCAAATGTGACTCCCTCTTTAAAGAAAGTCATTTTCTTAAATGGAACGTCATTGGGTTCAGAAATTTCCCATTTGCAGGATAGACAATGAATACAGGCAGCATTCTTATTATATAATGACTGTATTGTATCAGTAATCTCCATCATTCAATTCCTTCTCCAATTCTGATTTTATTGTCAGTGTATCCTTTAAGGCATCATGAAATGCAGCAAATGGAACGCCGTTCGTCATATCTTGTCTTACAACTATGGAATGATCCACATTTCTGACAAGCAGATATGCTGAGATGTTGCTTTTGTCAATATGAAGTTCTGGGTCCATCCCTATACGATCACAAATACCTATAAAAGTATCGATATTGTCAATGTTACGATTATACACTTCATGAAGCATCGACAACTCGTTTACTCTTCTGAGAAAGTAGTCACTATGTGTGGTGACTTGGATATGTGCACCTGAGAGCATGAGGCTACAGATGATATCAGCCATCATGCGTTGTTTCAATGGATGAAGGTGAGCTTCAGGTTCGTCTATCATGATTGCAGATTTGCTGATATCTGAATTCTCAATAAGAAATTCGATGGATGCTAGCTCACGAACGGATGCAGCAGCAGCACTCAGAGGTATTTCCTCCTCGTTTGTGGCATAGATATATCTGCTTTCTTGGCGCTTAACAGATCCATCGAGTATACGTTTCAACAAAGCGGTCAAATGCTCCGGTGGTTGTAGATTCTTGCTTTTAGATGCTGCCAATTTGAGGACATTTTTTTTGAATTCCACATACATGCCTGTAATGGGCGTTACATCCTCGGTAAGCATCATACCTCGTGATGGTGGAAAGATAAAAGTATCTGTCAGGTTCTTGAAATCATCAAATATTTCTTGAATGAGATAAAATCGGAAGAGGAAAGCAAATGGTGACTCCTCGCTCAGAATACCAGAATCTTTAATGCGATAGGTAAGAAAGGGAAGGGATAACTTGATGTAGGTTTCCACCTCACTTCCCAATCCTTCCATATCCTCTTCGTAAGATATAACGATATTCTCTTTGATTTGCTCTGGCAGTTTTATTTCAATGTCAGCTTCCAAATCTTTGTTGCCTACCATATAGCCTAACCATTGAATAGCATCTTTAGATAACCATTCCTCAAACTCTTTCTTGGAAAATGACACGGCAATACCTTGTCCCTTGTAGGATGGCCGCATGGAAGAGAAGTCAAGTCCTTTAATCTCAAAGAAGGAAGATATTCTGTGTCTATCAAGCAGAACAAAGAATATATAATGGCAGATAATAGATAGATAACTTTTCCCCAATCCGGATTCACCAGAAAAGACCATGAGTTGGTTGAGTGTGATTTCCTCAGATTCACCAATCATTCCCAGTTTGTGGATTTTAATCTTGACGTCTTTCATGTTGATAGATAGCAGTTGGTACCATTCTGCTCTTTCAAGAGCTCATGCAATTTCTTGATTTATCACCGCAAAAATAATTTAAATAATTGAATACTGCAAGTGATTTAAGTGATTTATTAATAATTAATGAATAATGTATTAATTATTTGGAATGTCAACAGATTGAGAAAATCTCAAAAATTAATTCAATATTTTCTAAAAAAATCTTGATTTTGTTTGCGTATTTCAAGAAGAAGTGCTATCTTTGATATAAAATTTTAATTAATTAAGACTCAATTAGCAGTATTTTTTAAGAGACTTGTAGATATTCAATCAGCAATATCTGAATTTTACGGCCGTAGTATTTCGCAAAGAATATGTGAAGCAATTAGGAAAAAATCATTAACTTTGCAAGATAGAACCAAAACCATATCCGAGAAGACATGAAGCATACATTATTGACTTTAGTGGTTGCACTCTTGCTGCCGACCGCCATGATGGCGAAGAAACCAAAGAAAATCACCCAAAGCAAAGACGAATTCATCAACGAGCTGATGTCGCGCATGACCCTTGAGGAGAAAATCGGACAGCTCAACCTGCTCGACGCGGGACAGCTGAACACTGGCACCGGTCAGAAAGGCGTGGAAGACCAGTCAATTCTGAACGGCGAGGTGGGCGGCTTCCTCAGTCTGATGGGTGTGGACCGCATCCGCGAAGTGCAGCAATATGCCGTGGAGAAATCACGCCTGGGCATCCCGCTGCTGTTCGGCCTCGATGTCATCCACGGCTACCACACCATCTTCCCCATCCCCCTTGCCATGTCGTGCACCTGGGATTTGGAGAAGGTGCAATTGGCCGCCCGCACTGCCGCCATCGAAGCCACGGCCGACGGCATACCCTGGGTATATAGTCCGATGGTCGACATCAGTCGCGACGCCCGTTGGGGCCGCATTGCCGAGAGCGCCGGCGAAGACCCGTTCTTAGGAAGCGCGATGGCCAAGGCCATGGTGATGGGCTACCAGGGCGACAAACGCCACGGCGGACAGTATGCCACCGACGAGGTGATGGCCTGCGTGAAGCATTTCGCCCTTTACGGTGCATCGGAGTCGGGTCTGGACTACAACGTGACCGACATGAGCCGCGTGAGGATGTACAACGACTACCTGGCACCCTACCGTGCCGCCGTAGAGGCCGGTGTGGGCAGCGTGATGTCGTCGTTCAACACGATAGACTACGAGCCCGCCACCTCAAGCCGCTGGCTGCTGACCGACCTCTTGCGCGAGCAATGGAACTTCAAAGGCTTCGTGGTGACCGACTATGGCTCGATTGGTGAGATGCGCGCCTGGGGCTGCGGCGACCTCCAGTCCTGTTCCGTAAAGGCATTGGCGGCCGGTACCGACTTCGACATGTGCTCCCGCGGTTTTGTGGGTACGCTGAAGAAGTCGTTGGAAGAGGGACTGGTGACACAGAGCCAGATTGACACTGCCTGCCGCCGCATGCTGGAGGCGAAATGGGACCTGGGCCTCTTCGAAGACCCCTACCGCTACTGCAGTATGCCCGCCAAGAAGCAGAAAGAGGTGCTCTACACCGATGCCTCGCGCGCACTGGCCCGCCAGATTGCGGCAGAGAGCTTCGTGTTGCTGAAGAACGACGACCAACTGCTCCCCCTGCAGAAGAAAGGCAAGATAGCCCTTGTGGGTCCGATGGCCCATGCTCCCAAGAACATGCGCGGCAACTGGGCACCTACCGCCAACACCAACCCGAATGAGTTCTCCACCCTACTCGAGAGCATGCGCCGCGCCGTGGGCCAGCAAGCCGAGGTGGTGTATGCCAAAGGAAGCAACATCCACGAGGACGCACAGATAGAAGCCAACTGGGAAGTCTTCGGCACCGACATCCGCGACCCACGTTCCGAGGCCGAGCTGCTCATGGAGGCCATTCAAGCGGCATCGGATGCCGACGTCATCATTGCCGCCATCGGCGAGTCGCAGGAGATGACCGGAGAAAGCTCGAGCCGTGCCGACCTCAGCCTTCCCGAGACGCAGCAACGCCTGCTGATGGCGATGAAGGCCACTGGCAAGCCCGTGGTGGTGGTGTATTTCACCGGCCGGCCGGTGGTGATGAAATGGGAGAAGGAGAACATCCCCGCCATCCTCAACGTTTGGTTTGGCGGCAGCGAGGGCGGCGATGCCATCTGCGACGTGCTCTTCGGCGACGCCAGTCCAAGCGGCAAGCTCACCACCTCGTTCCCCCAGACCACTGGTCAGGAGCCGTTCTACTACAACCACATGGTGACCGGCCGTCCCACTAGCAAATGGTTCAGCAAATACGCCACCAACTACACCGACATCGACGGCAGCGCCGTGTTCCCCTTCGGCTACGGCCTGACCTACACCACCTTCGAGTATGGCCCATTGTCGCTCAGCAGCGACAGGCTCCGTTCGGGTGGCAAGATAGAGGCACGTGTGACCGTGACGAACACCGGGCGCCGTGCCGGCGACGAGATTGTGCAGATGTACATCCACGACACCGCCGCCTCCATTGCCCGCCCCATCAAGGAGCTGAAGGGCTTCCGGCGCATCCACCTCGAGCCCGGTGAGCAACAGACGGTGACCTTTGATGTGGACGAGGAACTGCTGAAGTTCTACAATGCCGACTTGCGCTATGTGGCCGAGCCTGGAGAGTTCACGCTGATGGTAGGCCCCAACAGCGAGGACCTGCAAAGCAAGACCTTTGTCCTGGAATGAAGGATGTATGGATGGTGAAAATAAAGACAGCCCTCTCCCGAAATCGGTAGAGGGCTGTCTTTTTTATTAGGGGCTGTCGATATTGGCCCCGGGGCTTTTACCACTTGTCGCGGGTTTGGATGTCGTCGGCCCAACGGTGGTCCTTGGGGAAAGGCTGTCCGCCCCAGGCCTTCACCTGTGTCCAAGGCTGTGGCTCATCGGTCCAGAAAGGATGATTGGCAGGCAGGCCAAGCGGCATGAAGGCAAGACTGGTCATATAGAGCGAGCCGTTGTTGGTGTACCAGTCGGCCGTCTCGGGCTGCGAGCCGCAGAAACCGATGGTGAGGTAGCCGCCATCATTGAAGTTGTTCTGGATGTCGAACATACGGTGCAGCACCTTGGTGAGCGCAGCCCGCACCTGTCCGTTGGAAAGGTCGGAAGGCAACTTCTGGCACCATGCCATCAGTGCCAGGGGCTGCATGGCCGCCAGGCGGTAAGGCGTGGAGCGGCCGATGACGGGGAAGGTGCCTTCGGGCGAGATGAAGCGCTCGAGGATGATGGCGAACTTCTGTGCGCGTTTCAGGGCACGGTCGTGATATTTCTGATAGTCGATACGAGAGTTCACCTTGGCATCGACCATCGCCTGAAGCGTCTCCAGATACATGGCATGGAACACATAGCTCGAATAGTAGTCGAAGGCGAAGACAGGTCCGTCGGCATACCAGCCATCTCCCACATACCACTCCTCCACCTTGCGGCAGGCCGTGTTGACGCGGAACTCGTCGAACTGGGCACCAGCCTTGGCCAGGAGGCTCTCGATGGTAGACGAGAAGAGGAACCAGTTGGTATAAGGAGGATCAATCTTGCGCAACGCCTGGAACTCCTTGATATACCGCTGCTTGGTCACCTCATCGAGCGGCAGCCAGAGAGCATCCCATGCCCTGAGGAACGACTCGGCGATATAGGCGGCGTCGACGAGGTTCTGCCCCGCCTTGCCCCAGCAGAGATAGTCGGGCGACGCTGGATCGACCGCATTCCTATAAGAAGCCAAGGCCATCTCGCGTAGCTGCCGGCGCTGCTTACCCTCTGCCGTATCATCATCGGGCAGTGTGAGCCAAGGCGCGATGCCGGCCATCAGCCGTCCGAAGGTTTCCATATAGACCACACTGCGGTCGCGGTTGTCGAAAGAGGGAGAGAACTCCGTCTTCATGTTCTTCTGCAACTCACCCTTGGCCATATTCTCGAGCACGGGCAGTGCCATCTTGTAGGCCAGCGAGCACCAATACTCACGGTCGGTAGGCTGCGTCTTGGCTTTCTTGGCGGCCTGCATAGGCAGAAGCAGTGCGAGAGCCACCATCACGGAAAAAAATCTTTTCATGGCTATTTCTTCTCAATGTATCTCACATATTCGCATGCAGCAAGCAAGAAAGCCCCCACGCCGAAGTTGGCCTGCGAGTTGGCATCCACCGTCTGTCCGGGGATGGCCCGTTCGCCGATAGGCTGCACGTAGCCCACCTTTCCGTCGGCCTGCAAAGCAGTCTTCGTGAGGTATTTCCAAGCCTTCTTAACCGTCGGGGCGAACTCTTTCTTCGAGAGGTATCCGTTGTTGATGCCCCAGAGCATTCCATAGCAGAAGAAAGCGGTGCCCGAGGTCTCAGGTCCGGGAGCCTGTTTCGGGTCCATCATCGAGCGGGTCCAGTAGCCTTTGGGCTGTTGCACTTTTGCCACGGCACGCGCCAGGCGGATGTATTTCTCGCGGAAGAAAGGCTGGTGAGCGTAGTCTTCGGGCATATCCTGCAACACCTTGGCCAGGCCGGCAAGCACCCAGCCGTCGCCGCGTGCCCAGAAATCCTTCTTGCCATTGTCGGTCTTGTGTTTCGGATAGATGTATTTGCCATCGCGGAAATAGAGTCCGGTCTCGCTGTCGAGCATGATGCTGTCGCTGTAGAGGATATTCTCATAGAGCTTGTCCAAGTATTTGGTGTCGCCCGTCAGCTTATACATTTTGGTCAGCACAGGCATCACCATATAGAGCGCGTCGGCCCACCACCAGTAGTCGTGCGCTTTGGAGTCGGCCTCATACCCCATCACCTCCTTCGCACGGGCCACCTTCTTCTCGTCGGGAGCCAGGTTGTAGAGGTCGATATAAGTCTGGAAACAAATCTGCCAGTCGCCGAAGAGCACGAAGTCCTGCCCCTCGCCATAGCGCTTGTATTTCCATTTGGCCGGGTCGGGCTCGGTAGCGCCCTTCCACTGGTTGTGCTCAGCCCATCGAATGCTGTAGTCGAGCATTTGCTGGTCGTGCAGCAACTTGAATACCTCCATATTGCCTGTGTGATAGGCGGCATTGTCCCAGAACGCCCTTACCTCTGCAGGGTTGTTGCTCTGCCAGTAGTTGTTCACGCGCCTGATGACCTCCCTCACCTCATCGCCCGACCAAGAGCGGGCCTGGCCTGCCACTGCCGAAAGCAATGCCAAGCAAAATATGATTTTTCTCATTCTACTGATCAATAAATGAATATTCGATAGTTCTTGATGCTGCCTGGAGCGCCCTGTTCGGCGCGAGGCAGATATTCGAGAGCAGTCACGGCCTGTTCCTTACCGAGGTCGATGACAAGCAGATGCGGCAGTTGGCTGCCCTTCTCTGTCTGCCAGTAAGTACTTTCCTGCAGGTCGTACACCTTGTCGCCCGTATGGTTGCCGTTCTCTTCCTCCGAAGTGGCATACTTCGTGGTCCAGGGCTCACGGCTGATGCGTTGTCCGTCGGTCCCTTGCAGGTAGAGTTCGGCAATGGCCACGCGGTCGCCCTCCTTCTGTGTGGAGAGGATTTCGATGGCCAGGAAACGGCCCTTTTTCTGGCCGTTGAAACGGATTGTCTGCCAACCGTTGCCAGCCTTGAAATCGCCTGAAACCACAGGAGTGGCGGAATTGAGGTCGGGCTTGTCGCCGGGATTGTTGTGCTTGTTGCTCTTTTCGAGTTGCAGTTTGTTCAGTTCAGGCTCGTCCTGTCCCCAAACGACATTCTGCTTCGGACCCACGATATCGAGCACGATGACCTCGTTCTTGCCCTTCTTCAGCCAACAGCCCGGCACGTAGAGCGTCTGCTGCGGACCGATAGACCAGAAGCGGCCCAAGGCGTGTCCGTTGACCCACACCTGTCCCTTGCTCCACGTCTCGAAGTTGAGGAAGGTATCGCCCACCTTCGAGAGGTTGAAGTAGCCACGATAGTAGCCGCGCTTGCTCACCAGGTCGAGGCCGTCTTTGTTCCACATGGCGGGAAGTCCGAGGCGCACACCCTTGTCGGGCTTGGTCAGGTCGTGGTTGGACTTGAAGGCGTTCACGGCCTTGCGGTAGTCGTCGCTCATGGCATATTGGCTCCAGCCCTGCGGTTTCCATGTGGTTTCGATGTTGTCGATTTCTGACGAAATCGTCACGTCGCCCACGATGCCCTTGAAGTCTTTGATGGCGCGCCCGAAATTGATACGGCCCATCGCCTCGACGAGAATCTCAAGTTCGTCTCCTTTCTTCACTGGAGGAAGGGTTAGGCTTTTCTCGTTCTTCACACGGTCGACCTTGCCGATGTACTTGCCGTTGATGAACACCTGTGCGAAGTCGTGGAAGTCGGCCGTCAGCACGCTCTTAGCGGGAATCTCGGGCAGCTTGGTGGTATAGAGCATAGAGCCCCACCCCATGTCCATATCCTCGAAAGTCATGGTGCCGCTTCCCTTGCGCACGGGCACCTTGAGGTCGGGGTCCTCGCCATTGAGCATCGATGAGAACTCGCTGAGCTCAAACTTCGGCACGGTGATGATGCCCATGGGAGCCTTTGGCACTGCGAGCATCTTTTTGCCGTCGTTGTATTTCTCCATCATCTTCCTGAGTTCCCAGAACTTGGGAGTGGCAAGTCCCCATTCGTTGATGGGCGCATCGTAGTCGTAGCTGGTGACGTCGGGCGCGAAGCCAGGACTGTTGGCACCGGCCCAATGGCCAAACGACGTTCCGCCGTGTGTCATATAGAGCGAGAAAGAGATGCCCTTCGACAGCATCTCGTCGATGCCTTCCACCATATCCTTGGCGGGCCTTGTCTCATGACGGGCGCCCCACTTGTCGAACCAGCCGCTCCAGAATTCGGAGCACATCTTTGGGGCATCGGGCCGGAGCTCGCCCAACCGCTTGAACTGCTGGTCGATGTTGGCACCCGTGCCAAAGTTCATGGTCCATACGAGGTCGTCGAGCCCGTTCTTGGTGAAGTTGGAACTCCAGTCGCACTGGAACAGCGTGAGCTTGTCGCCGTAGATACCGCGTAGGCAGTCGCGTATCTCAGACACGTAGGGCTTATCCTCACCATAGGAGCCATATTCGTTCTCCACCTGTATCATGATGATGGGTCCGCCCTTCTGGATGGTCAGCGGTGCCAGTTGCTCTCCCACCTTCTGCTCGAAGATCCTGACGCGCTCCATGAAGAAGGGGTCGCGCTCGCGCAACTGGATGTCCTTTTTCTTCAGCAGCCACCAGGGCAGGCCGCCCATCTCCCACTCGGCACATACGTAGGGACCCGGGCGCACGATGACATACATACCGTTTTTCTGTGCCAGGCGGCAGAATTCGGCCACGTCGTTATTGCCAGTGAAGTCGAATTGGTCCATCTGCTGTTCGTGGATGTTCCAAAACACATATAGGCAAAGCGTGTTCATGCCCAAGGCCTTGCACATTCTGATGCGGTGCTCCCAATAGGGCCGTGGGATGCGCGGGTAGTGCACCTCGGCCGCCTTCACCACGAACGGCTGGCCGTTGAGCAAGAAAGTGCCCTTGCCACACTCGAACGTTCCGCCGTTGTTGTCTTTTGCCGCTGCTCCCACCGTCAGGAGGAGCGCCAGCAAGGTTATCATCATCTTCTTCATATCGTCCTGTTTGGTAGAAAAGGGGGCAGCCCACATCGCGCAGACTGTCCCCTCCGCTTTAGAAATGCTAACTTAATACCTAAAATAACTATGTATGAACCAAAGCCTTAGTTTGCTACTTCCTCATCGGCAACGGCTTCCTCCCAAGTGTTCCACATTGGAATCGACTCGCTGTAGCCGTCGTAGCCGAAGTTCTGGCGCAGCTGGCCCTTGTTGTTGGCCGTGATGGCCGAGTTGGGAACAGGCCAGAACAGGTTGTGCTTGTTGATCTTGTACTCATAGGTCTGGTTACCCTGCTGGCCCTTGCCATAGGGGTGGTTGAACACGTTGTAGGTGGTGCAGCGGCGATACCAGTAGCTGCCACCGCTGAGTTCGGTACCATCCTGCTTGTCCCAAGTGTTCAGGTCGTAGGTGTTGCCCCACTCGTCGGGTTTTCCGCTGCGGGCGAGACACCAGCTCACGCGGACCATCTCGGCCTGGCGGAACTCCTCGAGGTAGAGCTCGCGGGCACGCTCCGACATGATGTCGCCGATGGTGACGGTAGTGTACATCTTCTTGGCATTGGCACGCTGGCGGATGATGTTCACGTCGCTGGCGGCCTCGGCGGTCTTGCCCTGATAGAAGCGGGCCTCAGCGCGCAGCAGATAAGTCTCGGCCAGGCGGAAGAGGTACATGTCGCCGTTGGCACCCTTGCCCGAAGCACCCTGGAACTGGTTGGCACCCATGTTCAGCTCATTGGGCGTATCGAGGATGTAGAGTTGGTAGAGCGGTGTGGGATACCAGCTGCGGATGGTGTCGGAGCAGAGGATATCGCCCTTGTGGACCAGGATCTTCGAAGGATCGGAGGGATCGGCATAATCCTCGGTGGCATAGAGCTGATAGTTCTGTCCGTAGCAGTCGGACTTGCGGTTGTTGTATTTGAAGTCCTCCATCTCCATCCAGTTGCCCACCTCGCGGTTGTGGCGCAGGTCTTGCCAGTCGTACTCACCGTTCTCGTCCATCCAGATGGTCTTGTTGTAGTAGTAAGATGTACGGTTGAGTGCGATACCACGTCCGGCCACGCGCACCCAGTCGAGTTCCTCGTTGTAGTCCTTGTTGTTGCGGGCGATGTTCTGTCCGGGACCACCCAGTCCGTGCGGGTCGCGGATGATACCATTGCTCCAGTGAGCGAAGCAGGCACGCATGATGTTGTAGGTGGTGAAGTCCTGGTCGTTGCTGTTGGTGATCATCATGATGGTCTCCTTGTTGGCCGGGTCGGCGATGTTGGGAGTGCGGTGCAGGTCCCAAATCACGTTGCGGGTCACCTTCCAGGTCTTCTCGTTGCCAGAGGGCTGCCAGGTGCCGAAGTTCTCGGTCATCAGTTTCAGGCCATGATTGTTGATCAGGTCGGTGGCCATGTTCTCGGCTTTAGCATACTCGCCAATAGCCAGATAGCACTTGATGAGCAGGTGCATACAGCCTTCCTGGTTGACCTGTCCCATATAGCTCATCTTGGCCTGTGGTGGCACATGCTGTACGGCAAACTCCAGGTCGTTGACCAGCATCTTGAAGATGGCCTCCTTGCTGGCAGAGGTATAGTTGCGCTTGGGCACGCTGATGAGCTTTGTGACCAAGGGGATGTCGCCAAACTGCAGAGCCAGGTTGTAATAGGCATAGGCACGATGGAAATAGGCACGGCCCTTGTAGGCGTCGCGTGTGGCATCGTCGAGGCCTTTCACCTGGTCGACATACGAGAGGATGGAGTTGGCATACTTGACCATGCTGTAGCCCTGGTCCCAGAAGCGCTGCATATAGTTGCCGTCGCCGCCGCCGGCCATACCCGAGGTCGGTGTGAGCTTGGCGTCGAAGTTGTCCTGGAATCCGCCGCCCATATCGGTCTTGGCATACATACCGACATCCGACATGAGGTAGTTGGTGAAGATACCCACATTGTTCCAGTTACCGTCGATACGGTAGGTTTTCAATTGCTTGTCGCACTGTGCGAGGGCAGCCTGCAGACCGGCCTCCGTGCTATAGGTGGTAGCCGGCTCATAGAATGACAGCGGGTCTTGCTCGAGGAAAGAGTCACCGCAGCCGACCAACATCGAGGCCATCGCTATTACTGCCACTCCACCTTTTAATATATTTTTGTTGTTCATATCTTTCTATATTTTTAAAGTCATCAAAACTTCTAATTACTGATTCCCAATATCATTAGAGTGTCACGTTCAGACCGAAGTGGAACTGACGGTTGGCAAATCCGCCCGTCTCGGGATCGCCGTATTCCCAGCTGTCGATGGTGAATACGTTGTTGATGCCGGCAGTGATGTGCACACGCTGCACGCCAATCTTGCTGGTGAGCTCCACGGGGAGTGTGTAGCCGAGCGTGATGTTGTCGAGACGTACGAAGCTACGGTTGTATACCTTTTCGATACCGGTAACGCCAGAGGGTCCCACAGCGTTCAGACGACCATACTCGTTGGTCGGGTTGTTGGGCGTCCAGTATTCCTTCTTGAAGGTGTTGCAGGTCTGGGTGAACATCGAACCGGAGTTGTCGCCGTTGAGCCAGTAGCCGGCGCGGCTCTTGTGGCCCATGTAGCTGTACATTGAGAACGAGAAGGTGAAGTTCTTCAGGAAGGTGAAGTCGTTGCGCATGCTCCAGTAGACAGGCGGCTGGGTAGTGCCCTGATAGGTGCGGTCCTTGTCGTTGTAGACGGGAACGCGTGTTCCGTCGTCGAGAATCTTGTCGTCCTCGGTGTAGACGTTGACCACCTTCGGGTCACCAGGTTTCTGGTTCACCCTTGCAGCCTCCTCGGCCTCGTTGGCCTGCCAGATGCCGTCGGTCTCCCAGTACCAGATCTCGCCGATGGGCTTGCCGATGAACCAGCCGTTGCTGGTGTCGTCCATTTCCTTGCCATTCTCGTCGTACTCATAGTAGAGGTGCTTGATCTTGTTCTTGTTGTAGGAGAAGCCCAGGGTGGTGTTCCACTTGAAGTTCTCGGTGTCGATGTTGCGGGTGTTCAGTGTGATTTCGAAACCGGTGTTGGTCACTTCGCCGAGATTGGTGGTGATGCTGCTGAAGCCGGTGAAGTTGGGCAGGCGCTGGGCCATAATCATATCGTGTGTGCGCTTGTGGTAGACATCGACACTACCGGAGATGCGGCGGTTGAGGAGAGAGAAGTCAACACCGAAGTTCCAGGAGGAGGTCTTCTCCCACTCCAGGTTGGGGTTGCCCAGACGGCTCACCTGAAGAGCATTGAGCACTTCCTGCGAGGTGGAACCATACTTGTAGTAAGCATAGAGTCCGCCGTTGGCCAGGTTCGACAGCGCCAGGTAGGTGTCGCTCAGCGAGCGGTTACCATTGGTACCGTAGCTGAGGCGCAGCTTGGCCATGTCGAGCCAGTTCCAGTTCTCTGCGAACTTCTCC
>ONSV01000179.1 GCA_900320585.1 uncultured Prevotellaceae bacterium
CAATTTGACACTTTGAAGTAAAAGTATATTACAAAATTAAAATGTTAAAAATTTATTGGGACAGCTGTGCAGCATGCTGCGTCCCTACAGCGAGCTCTTTCCTGGTCATAGAGGGACAATATTTGATGGCAGTTTCCAATCAAATACCTGTCACCCTGATTTCGCTCCAATTTTCGCGGGAGGAAAGAATAAGGCGGGAGGAGGATTACCGGATTTTGCCCACTACCTGGACAAGGCGCTCATAGACGCGCCGACCGAGAAGCTCTGCTCCCTGGGCGTCGAAATGCAGACGGTCGGGCTGAAGGGTGGCATCGCTGGCATCCACGACATGGAAATTGGGATCTTCTGCCGCCAGGCGGTGCAAAGCGCCGACAATCTCCTCGCTGCGGTCACGGCTCTGGTTGGAGAACGTGCCGCAGATGAAGGGTAGCCGCGCATAACGGCTGTCACCGGTCTTCCCCACGAGGTAGCCAGGGACATAGGCGACCACGGCCTTCAGGTTGTCATAGTAGTGAGCGGCCATTTTCTTGTCGCTCTCGCCTTGGTGCCAAAGGAAGGCCTTTATCTCAAAGCCATTCTTGTGGCGGGACAGTTGGTTGTCGATGCAGGCTCCGATATTCTCGGTGAATGCTTTGAGCAGCGACTTGCCGCCCTTGTCGGCAGCGGCATTGGCTGCCAGGAATCCGGGAGACGCGTTCCAATACATCCCGTTGTTGCTCGCGCATGCCGTGTCGATGGCCGTACCGCCCAGCGACTCCTTGATGACATAGAAATCGCGCTTGGCGTGTCGGTCGATGAGATAGTAGACGATGGCATCAAAGCCCCAGCGCTCTTTGTTGTCGGGTCTTGCCACACGGGGCCAGAACGGCTCGAAGTGGCCGCCGCCCGAGATGGTGTCGCTGCCATACGACCACAGGCAGTGACGATAGCCTTTCTTCTTGATATAGTCGGGAAGGTGGCTGTTGCTCACCCGTCCGTCGGTGTTCGACTGCCCGGCTGTGATAATCACGCTCACCTGTTTCTTCTGTGCGGATGTTCCTAAACAGAAGGAAAGGAAAAGGAATGCAATGACCCAATATCTCATAGCATATGGCAAATTAAGGAATCTGATGCTCAAACACGCCATCCACCGCCTCTGTGCGCATGAGTGTGATGGCCAGCACAGAGAAGCCGACAAGCAGCGAACAGAGGAGATAGAGTACATTGTCGGCCCATCCTTTGACGGCATCTGGTTGACGAATCTCGAGCAGTACCAGGTGCTCCGGATTGATGGCGCCATGGGGTGTAGTGCAGTTGGCTGCAGCCGCTTGGTATGGCTCGAAATGGTCGCTTGGGTGAAGGACCTTGAAGAAATGGGCAGAGGGGGCGACGCTCTTTATCGTGCCGTTCTCCCGGTCGATGAAATCTGCTCTCCACTGTCGCAACTGGTTTTTGGATGACATGCGGTAGGGATGCGTCTCTTTCGTCCGTGTGCAAAGGAACACGCCTTTCTTGTCCTTAAGCGGACAGACCTGATAAAGCACAAAATTGATGTGACTGGAACCACGCCGATAAGGTATGACGGCATCGTCAAGAAGACCGTTGTATGAACTCGTGTCAGGCTCAACTCTATCAATCTGAAGATAATCGGCACGCCTAATTTCCTCGTTCGACAGCGTAGTGATACTGCCAACCCTCATCACCTTGGCACTGGCTTCTTGTGCAATTATCCCGGCATTGACGAACACCAACGTGCCGGTAAGGAAAATGACAAACATGACGAATGGTTTCCATTTGTCTTTGATGGCACGGAAGTCACGGCGGAGAAGGAGCACCAACAGGCCGCCAAGCAACATGGGGATGACCACCCCGCGTAGGATATTCTTGACGAAGGGCAGCCAGTCGTACTTCTCCCATGCCCATACGATGAGGGCAAACGCCATGGCTATTGCCACGACATACAGCAAGGTCTTGCCAAGTATCGTGAAGGCAACTGTTTTTCTTTCGATTGATTTCATTTACTCTCCAAAGGGTTGTTGCAGTAAGATGAGGGGGCAGGTTCTTATTTCATACTATCTAGCAGCCTTGCCAAGGCTTCGAGGTCGCGGGCATCCACCTTCAGGTCGAGGAGGTTGCCATCGCGGTCGAAGAGCTTGTAGGTGGGCCAGGCGTGAACGTTGAGGTGGTGCTCGATGGCGGCCTGCTGGTCGCGGGGCAGGTTGTAGTGGGCCACGTTCGGACCGCTGACGTTGTACTCCTTGATGACGTTCTCCCATGCGGTCTGCGGACTGTCGTTGGCCAGATAGAGGAACTGGATGTCGTAGTCCTTCAGGCGGGCGTACTCCTCGGTGGAGTGGCTGAGCGCCTCACGGCAAGGTCCGCACCACGTGCCCCAAATGTCGAGCAGCACGAACTTGCCCTTGTAGGGCTCGAGGATTTTCCTCAGCAGCGCCTCGCCCTCTGAGATGTCCTTGAGGTCGTCGGACGACTTGAGCACCAACTTGTCGAACTCGCGGTTCTCGATGGCGAGGTAGTAGTTGCTTTGCTTCTCAACCATCGCGATACCCACGGGATTGGCGACCAAGGCCTTCAGCGTGTCGATGGCCATCGGCGAGAGCGACATGTGCGTGTAGCCAATCTCGCCATTGACCAACCGTGTGAGCCAGATATCCTTGAAGTCTTGGTCGGCACCCAACGAGTCGAGTGCAAAAGCCTCCTGCTTCATCCGGATGACAAGGCCGATTCCGTTTCGCACTTTCTGGCATCTGGGACTGTTGAGAATCTTGTCCACCTCGGCTATCATGTCGGCATTGTCGGCATTCAGTTTGTCGGTGATTTTCTGCTTCTCCTCTGGTGTCGGGGCGGCCTCGACCTTGGCACTGGTATCAATCCACCAGTCCTTCCACCGGTTGAGCAGCGACAGTTCCCCGTCGTTCGAGGCAATCACGTCGATGTAATCAAAGATCGTCCAGTTCACCGTCCATGCCCGTTTGCGCATCACGTCGCGGAGATAGTCGCGCATGAATGGGATGAAGTCGCGATAGAGCGTGTAGGGCTTGATGGCCTTCTGCCAGCACTCCTTGCCCAGGAAGTCCATATATTCCTGAGGCATCTCGTTATTAGGGAAATGGTAACTGGCCTGTGTCATCGAATAGCCTAAGAGGTTCTGATAGTAGCCGGCCACATAGTCCTGATAACGCTGTGAGAGATTGGGGTGGTCAGTGACCCATTGTGCCAACTCATCCAGCTGCGCCCGCCTGACGCTGTCGGCCTGAGTCAGAAAGGTCTTGGGGTCAAGGTCACGACTGTTGCGGTCGAACTCGGCATAGTCCCATGAATGGGGATGGGCCAGCAACTCGTTCTGCACACGCACGTCGTCGCCCATCCACAGCATCTGCCCCGTCTTGAAGTCGTTGAGGAAGAAGTAGGTCTTGCCGGGTTCCAATACGGTGCTCTTGGTGGTACGGCCCCAGTCGAGGAACGCCTGCGAGGAATTGAGCAACGGCATCTTCAGGGTGAAGCGCCCCAATGAGTCCATCAGGGCGTATGCACTCCCCTGCTCATGCTCAGTGCTGAAGATATTCTCCATACCCACCTGAAACTCGCGGCCTTTCCGCTGCCAGGCTTCCTGCGGCATGTCTTTCAGCCATCCGATGATCGTCACGCTGTCGCCTGCCCTGTAGCCGTTGTCAACAAAGCCCTTGCGGGTGTCTTTCGTAGGATAGTCGGGCAAGGCGGTGCCGGTTATCGGACTGCACACGACGGTCTTGTCGCTGCCAATGGCGATGGTGCGACGGCCCTTTTTCAGCTTGCCCACCTTGACGACGACACCATCGTCGAGCGTCAGGGTGTAGGCACCTTTCTTCGCCGTCTGGCTGGCGATGCCATGCACCCTGTTGCCATAGACGACGTGCTTTGGCATGAATCCGATGAGCCAGTCGCCCGTGGCATCGTCGCGCCAGTAGGTATCGGCAATGCCCGCGGGCAGATTCTCTGCATCGTGGACGTTGGCAAAGGACCATGCATTAGGCTCTGCCACGTCGATCATCCACGTGTTGGCAGGGATAGGCTCGAAGATGAGTGAGAAATCCACCTTGCCGTCGTCCGGGATTTTGTAGGGCTCGGCCAGGGAGATGACCGTCGCCCCCTTCACGGCGTAATCCTTGCCGTCGGCGCGCAGTGTGGGGGTGGCGGCGAGGGGAATGGCATCTCCCGTCTTATGCTGTGGCACTTCCAGGTGGAAGAACACCTCGGTGCGGTCATTGTAGATGGAGACTTTAGTGATGCTGATGATGGGCACATTGACGTAGCCCGTCACGATCTTGTTCCACACTTTCGTCTGTGCCTGCGCCACCACTGCCACAAAGAGGAGCAGCAAGGTGATGATGGTTTGCCTGTTTGTCATAATTGCATAGATGTGTCTTTACTGATTGGAGTTGCAGGAGTTCTGGAGTTACAGGAGTT
>ONSV01000181.1 GCA_900320585.1 uncultured Prevotellaceae bacterium
AGAGTAGTATTTGCCACAAATATAGCGATAATTTGTCAAAGTGGCAAATTTTAGCAAAAATAAATGGCGTGGTGCCGGAGCACCGCGCCATTGAGAATGTGGTATTGTTGTGGTTTGTTTGTCCTTAACTGAAGAACCCGAGCAGTGTACCGGCGGCCACTGCCGAGCCAATCACACCGGCCACGTTCGGCCCCATGGCGTGCATGAGCAGGCAGTTGTGGCGGTCGTACTCCAGACCGAGGTTATTGGAGATACGGGCACTCATCGGTACGGCACTCACACCGGCGTTACCGATGAGGGGGTTGATCTTCTTGTCGGCCGGGAGGAAGAGGTTCATCGCTTTCACGAACAGCACGCCACTGGCACTGGCGATGATGAAGGCCATGGCACCGAGCACGAAAATCTTGATGGTGTTGAGTGTGAGGAACTCGCTGGCCTGGGTGGAACAACCCACGGTAAGGCCGAGGAGAACCACCACCACATCGCTCAGCGCGCTGCCGGCGGTCTTGGCCAGACGGGTGGTCTTGCCACTCTCTTTCAGCAGGTTGCCGAAGAAGAGCATGCCAAGCAGTGGAAGACCGGAGGGCACGAGGAACGTGGTGAGCAGCAGTCCGATGATGGGGAAGAGGATGCGCTCGGTCTGGCTCACATGGCGGGCAGGCTTCAAGGCACCAATGCCATGTAAGAATAAGCGCACACGGCGATGGCACCCATCAGGTTCGGACAGAGCTTCGACGACAGGAAGATGGCGGTGGGACCGTCGGCACCACCGATGATGGCGATACCGGCAGCCTGGTTGGGCTCAAAGCCGAGGGCCAAGGCCACCATGTAGGCACCGAAGATACCAAACTGTGCTGCGGCGCCGATGAGTACCAGCTTTGGGTTGCTGATGAGGGCCGAGAAGTCGGTCAATGCACCAATGCCGAGAAACACCAACGGAGGATACCAGCCTTGACGCACACCTTGGTAGAAGATGTTGAGCACGGAGTTGTCCTCATACAGGCCAATCTCCAGACCGGCATCTGCACGGAAGGGGATGTTGCCGAGGATGATGCCCAAGCCGATGGGAACCAGGAGCAAGGGCTCGAAGTCTTTGCGGATAGCCAGCCAGATGAAGATGCCGCCCACTATAATCATGATGATGTTGGGCAGTGTGGCATTGGCAAAACCCGTATACGACAGGAAATCGAAAAATTTTGAAGTGATAAAATCCAAGAATCCCATAGCGCTATCCTATTGTTATCAGGGTGGCACCCTCCATCACGGTGTCGCCACGGGTTACTAATACAGAGGTCACCTTGCCGTCGTGGTCGGCCTCGATGTTGTTCTGCATCTTCATGGCCTCGAGCACCACCACGGTATCGCCGTTCTTCACGGTGTCGCCCACATTCACCTTCACCTCGGTGATGGTGCCGGGGAGCGGGGCAATGACCTTCGTGCCGGGACCGGCTGTCACCTGGGGCTTGGCGGCCGTCTCTTCCTTGGCGGCAGGGGCTGCAGCAATAGGGGCTGCGGCGGCAGGGGTTACCTTCTTCGGGTGGGGACGCTTGGTCACGGCATGGGCCATCTCTACCTCGATGGGCTTGCCATTGACAATCACTTTGGCTACGTTGCCTTCAATGTCTTCTATCTCTACGGTGTAGTCGATGCCATCGACTTTATATTGGTACTTGTTCATTTTCTCCTATTGTTGGTTGTTAGATTCTTGTCCATTTCGTGAATTTGGGAATGAGGGTGATCACGCCACTCTCTGTGTCGTGGGTATCGTCGAGATACTCCTTCAGGGCCATGGCAACGACGGCCATCAGCACCTCGGGGTCTTCGTCACGCCGCTTCGTCACCACGCCGGGGAACGCGCGCTCGTCTTCTTCCTCCAAGCTCATCTTGCTGAGAATACGCTCCCTGTGGGCTTTCTTCAGACTCTGGGTCTTCCTGCTCTGTCGGTGCCCCATGATGCGGCCGAAGATGGTGAAGAATATCCACAAAAGGGCAAGACAGGTGAACACGATGCCCATCGAGAGCAGGGTGATACCGAAACCATGGGGGTCGTCACGCTTGATCTGAGACACCTTGCTCTCGGTCACGTTGATGTAGTTCTCAATACCAGGGGTCACGGCATCCACGGCCTTCACCTCCCAAGTGTCCGAACCGTCTTTCTGACGGGCATACGAGGTGTTGGCATTTAGGGTTGTGGGGATGGTGACAGAGTCTACCAGGTCCACACCATTGCCCTCAAAAAGGGCAATCCATACTTTGCCCTCGCTGGGTAAAACCGAAGTGAGATGGGTTGAACCTTTGGCAGGATGACTGTTCAGATACAAGAGCAAATGCTGACGGCCCGACATGTTGGTGCGGACCTCGTTGTTGGGAATGATGCTCATCTTCGAGACACGCTCAGGAACGGTCAGCGACTTGTTGAGCACGGCCGTATCGGTGGTGATGTACATCCCACGTACATTGAATGTGGTGAACGACGTGTTGGCCAACTCTATCCAGGCCAGGTGCTCGCCATACTCATCCACAATGCTCGCGGTATTGTTCGTCATCACCTCGTTGATCTTGATGTTCTTGGCTCCCTGACCGAACACCACGAGACTGAACAACGCCAATACGGCTGTTAGTGAATACTTCTTTTTCATCGAAATGTATTATAATTGAAAGATTGTTGATGTCTTGCTAACCACAGAAGAATAGCACAAGGATCTGCGCGGTGAGAATGCGCAGGAACATGCTCAGTGGATAGACGGTGGAATAGCCTACGCCAGGCGCCTCACGACTGCAAATCTGGTTGGCATAGGCCAGGGCAGGTGGGTCGGTGTAGGCACCTGCCAGCATACCGATAATCGTGAAATAGTTGAACTTGTATACCAATTTGGCTATCGTGCCGATAATCAGGATGGGCAGTACGGTGATCAGGACACCAGTGTAGACGTACTTCAGACCATCGCCAGATACCACGGTGTCCCAGAAACCGGCACCGGCCTTGATGCCCACGCTGGCCAGAAACAGCACCAAGCCTATCTCGCGCAGCATCATGTTCGCACTGGTGGTGGTGTAGGTCACCAACTTCACTCGGTAGCCAAAACGGCCTATGAGGATGGCAATGATGAGCGGACCACCAGCCAGACCCAGCTTCATGGGCACTGGCATGCCGGGGATGGCGATGGGCAGGCTGCCGAAGATGATGCCGAGCATCACTCCGATGAAGATGGTGGCGATGTTGGGCGCGTTCAGGCGCTTCACCGAGTTGCCCATCATCTCGGCCACGCGGTTCACGTTATCCTCCGGACCCACCACCATGATGCGGTCGCCCACATGGAAGTGATGGTTGCGGCCCGCAAAGAGGTCGATGCCGTGGCGTGTGATGCGCGTCACGTTCACGCCATACACGCTTGAGAAGTGCATCTTGCCTAAGGTCTTGCCGTTCATGCGCGGACTGGTAACCACGATGCGGCGCGACACCATAGGCTGCTGCAGCACGTTCTCTTCTTTCCAGCCACTCTCCATTTCCGGACCAATGAATGCCTTGATGGGCTCGGCGTCGGCCTCGGCACATACGATGAGCAACTCGTCGTTGATCTCAAAAATCGTGTTGCGGTTGGGAATGCCCTCCTGGCCATTGTGAAGGATGCGTGAGCATACGAAGTCGCGGTTCAGGAACTCGCTGATCTGCAGCAGTGTGCGCCCTGCCAGGTAGGAGTTGGCCACGCGCAAGTGCATCTTGTAGGGCTTGGCATGGGGATTCTCGGCCTCAAGGGCCTCCAGCTTGGCTTCCTCGTCTTCCATTCGGCATCGGGTGATGTAGCGGATAGCGACAGAGGCAAGGATGATGCCGGTGACACCAAGAGGATAGGCGCAGGCATAGCCTGAGGCAATCTGCGGGGCTCCCTCGGCGAATACCGTACTCAGGGCCTCGGTGGCGGCACCCAGACCAGGGGTGTTGGTCACGGCTCCATAAAGCGTACCAATCATCATCGGGAGGTTCGACGGGTTCGACGTGTCGAAAAACAGGTAGTAGCAGCCAAACATCACAAGGATGTTGAGCAGGATGACTCCTGTGGACAGCCCGTTGAGGGTAATGCCGTCTTTCTTGAAACTCTCAAAGAAACCCGGTCCCACCTGAAGACCAATCATGAACACGAAGAGTATCAGACCAAAATCCTGGAGGAAATTCAATATCTCGATGGGCGCGGTGAAATGGATGTGCCCTGCCAGAATTCCGGCAAAAAGAACAAAGGTGACACCTAAGGAGATGCCAAAAACCTTAATCTTGCCCAAATAAACACCCAACGCTATCACACAGGCATAGAGCAGCACCGTGTGGGCGATGGAGTCGGTTTCTGTAAAAAGATTTATCAGCCAGTCCATTTCAATAAAAGCAATTTTGGTTCAAGGTGCAAAATTACTCATTTTATTGCGCAAAAAATAATTTTTGTGCAATAAAATCTTGGTCGTAGAACAAGATTTTGAATTTTTCACGTTTATATATTAATTTATCCGATTTTCTTTCCTAATGTCGCAAAAAACCATTATCTTTGCACGATGATTTAAGGCCCTTTTCTTAAACCTTAATTACTTTTACAACTTATATAATAAACATTTCGCTATGTCAAACAACAAGGAAAGACTCTTTACCGAGTTTCAGGCTCCCACCACTCAAGAATGGCTCGACAAAATCCAGGTCGACCTCAAAGGGGCAGATTTCAACAAGAGACTCGTATGGAGAACCAATGAAGGTTTCAACGTGCAGCCTTTCTACCGCAGGGAAGATGTGCTGAAACTGAAAACACCAGAGGCTTTGCCCGGAGAATTCCCATTCGTCCGTGGTAACAAGAAAGACAACAATGAATGGTATGTGCGCCAGAATATCCTCGCAGAGGATGCTGCCGCTGCCAACGCCAAAGCCCTGGATGTCCTCAACAAGGGCATCGACTCTCTGGGATTCAAAATCCCCGGCGAAAAGGTGAGCGAGGAGTTCATCGCCACCTTATTAAATAATATTGAGTGCGAGTATATCGAACTCAATGTTACCACCTGCAAGTGCCATACCCTTGAACTCGCAGAGATCCTGAAAGCCTATTTCGAGAAA
>ONSV01000010.1 GCA_900320585.1 uncultured Prevotellaceae bacterium
GCACCTATCTCCATGCGGTATTCCACATCGCCCTGTGCGTTGGCGGCCACAGGAAGCAACATCATCAGGAGTATCAGTGCCTCTCTCATATCGGGGGGGTATTACTGGGTGATGGCAGAGGGATTGCTCTCCGAGGTGCCGGTGGCGTGTCCTCTCCATACAAAGCCATTCCTTCCGCAGAACATCCACACGTTGTCGTGGCTGTCGGTTGCCATGGTGAAGGCATTGCTGCTCTCGAAGTTGGCTGGTAGGCGATAGCCGCTGACGGTGCGCCAGTAGATGCCACCATCGTTGCTGTAGAAGAGGCGGCTGAAACCTTCGTCGATGCAGGCACCGATGCCGGTGCCGCCGGTGGCCAGTATGTTTTTGCCCATCGACACGGCATGGAGTGAGCTGAGCCTGGGCAGCTTGAGATGATCGAGGTCATTGGTGCTGACATACATCCATGGCTCATCGGCATCATCGCCTTCGATCACCTTGGCCCAAACTTGTGCCTGGTCGTCGTCGGGATAGTGGCTGGTGTTGCGGTTGCCGACAAGCAGTATCATCTTGGTGTCGGGGTGGATTGCCGATGGGATGATGCAGTAAGACACATCTTGGGTGGGCAGCAGCGAGGCGTCGCTGTCGAGTGCCTCGGTTTGCCATGTGGCACCCTCATCGGTCGACGACACGAGTTTTCCCTGCAGGTCGAGGGCATAGAGGTACTCGTCATAGGCGGCCACCAGACGCGAGAGGTAGGCACTGGCGGTCTTTTCCCAGTAGTTGCCGTCTTCCGACCGCAGGATGTCGTTGCCGCAATAGAAATAGAGCTTTTTGTTATTGCTCACGAAGTTCTCATGGGCATTGCCGGGTATGGGCATGTTGATGTTCCATTCCATGGGGGCCCATTCCTCGCCGTCGGCCTCGTCGCTGCCATACAGCGTCGATGAAATGCCGTTGCTCACCATGACGAACATCTTGCTGCCGCATGACATTGATTTCATGGCAGCAGCCTCGGCGAAATAGGCTTGGGAGCTGATATTCTTCCAGATGAAGGTATCGGGCAACTCCTTGCTCACGTTCACATTTACGGTGTAGTCGACGACATTTGACCCGTCGAGCGAGAACACCTTGAGGTTGCGTGGCGTGGAGAAGTCGATGGAGTCGGTTTTGTTATAATAGAGCAGGGTGTCGCTGGCGACTTTCTTGATGGCGATGGTGCCCGAGTTCTTGGCGGTGATGGTGCATACCACCCGCTTCACGTCGGTGCCATAGGGGAGAGAGTCGGCGTTGTATATCTCATATTTCACCTGGTCGATATAGAACTTGTACTTGCTTCCTGTCAAGGTCTTAGTGTAGGTGCTGTCGGCGCCACTCTTCGCCTTTGTGGTGACATATTGCTTCAGGTTGCCAAGCACGAACGAGGTGATGGCAGCATCACTGGGGTATACGGTTGTGGTGTCGTCATCCTTCAGGCAAGAGGTGAAGACCAACACGAAAGACAGTAAAATATAGAAAGATATACGGTTCCTTCTCATGTCAATTATTCTTGAATGTCGATTACACGCCACACCCTCCCACCTGCCCTGAAATAGCGGCAACAAGCGGAAAGATATGCCAGGTCTCGCAATTTTTGGTTGCAAATTTAATCAGAATTCTGCAAATAAAACGTCTTTTCGTCAGTTTATTATGTAATTTATGGATTAAATGGGTGTTTTTTAAGGTCTGTTTAGATTTTTACTCAACTTTTGCGACAAAAAAAGAGGACGACATGAATCACTCATACCGGCCTCCTGAAAACAATTCAACGGATGTTGGTCTTTACCAATGTGATGACACTCAGCATGGTCGCAATGACGACCCCAACCAACATCACCGTTGTCTCGAAATCTAATAACATAATCTTTACCTTAAAATCTATCAAACTACTAACCTAATGAAAAAGTATTCTCACGAACACGATGCAAAATTACATTTTTGATATAGGTCAAAAAAAGCGCCCCGGCCTCATGGCCAGGGCGTTGTGATGCTGTATCCGGAAGGTGGCGTGCCACCTGTTGCGGATTTAGAGTTGTGGACCAGCGGCAACGAGAGCCTTACCAGCCTCGTTCGACTCGTACTTCACGAAGTTCTTGATGAAGCGGCTTGCCAGGTCTTTTGCTTTCTCCTCCCAAACAGCAGCGTCGGCGTAAGTGTCGCGTGGGTCGAGGATGTTGGGGTCAACGCCCTCAAGCTGTGTGGGCACGGTGAAGTTGAAGAAAGGAATGGTCTTGGTTGGAGCCTTGTCGATGGAGTGGTTGAGGATGGCGTCGATGATGCCACGGGTATCCTTGATGGAGATACGCTTGCCAGTGCCATTCCAGCCCGTGTTCACGAGATAGGCCTTGGCGCCGCTCTTCTCCATGCGCTTCACCAGTTCCTCGGCATATTTTGTGGGATGCAACTCAAGGAAAGCCTGTCCGAAGCAAGCCGAGAAGGTGGGAGTGGGCTCTGTGATGCCACGCTCTGTACCGGCCAGCTTGGCGGTGAAGCCGCTGAGGAAGTAGTATTTGGTCTGCTCGCTGTCGAGGATGCTTACAGGAGGCAGCACACCGAAAGCGTCGGCGCTCAGGAAGATGACCTGCTTGGCGGCAGGACCCTCGCTGGCAGGGCGCTGGATGTTCTTGATGTGGTAGATGGGGTAGCTCACGCGGGTGTTCTCGGTGACGCTCTTGTCGGCGAAGTCGATCTTGCCGTTCTCGTCTACGGTCACGTTCTCGAGCAGTGCGTCGCGGCGGATGGCATTGTAGATGTCGGGCTCCGACTCTTTGTCGAGGTTGATGACCTTGGCATAGCAGCCACCTTCGAAGTTGAACACGCCCTCGTCGTCCCATCCGTGCTCGTCGTCGCCGATGAGCTTACGCTTCGGGTCGGTGGAAAGGGTGGTCTTGCCTGTTCCGGAGAGTCCAAAGAAGATGGCGGTGTTCTCGCCATTCATATCGGTATTGGCAGAGCAGTGCATGGCGGCGATGCCCTTCAGGGGGAGGAAGTAGTTCATCATCGAGAAGAGACCTTTCTTCATCTCACCACCATACCAGGTGTTGAGGATCACTTGCTCCTTCGAGGTGACGTTGAACACCACTGCGGTCTCGCTGTTCAGACCCAGTTCCTTGTAGTTCTCTACCTTGGCTTTCGAGGCGTTGTAGACAATGAAGTCGGGCTCCTGCTCGAAGTCGGCCTCGTTCTGAGGACGGATGAACATGTTGGTCACGAAGTGAGCCTGCCATGCCACCTCCATGATGAAGCGCACCTTCATGCGGGTGTCTTTGTGTGTGCCACAGAAACCGTCAACCACATAGAGCTTCTTGTTCGACAACTCTTTCTTGGCAAGTTCTTTCACGGCCTCCCAGGTCTCTTTCGAGGCAGGGTGGTTGTCGTTCTTGTATCCCTCGCTGGTCCACCATACGGTGTCCTTCGAGTTCTCGTCCATCACAATGAACTTGTCTTTAGGCGAGCGACCGGTGTAGATGCCAGTCATCACGTTGATGGCGCCAAGTTCTGTCTCCTGGCCTTTGTCAAAACCAGTGAGGCCTTCCTTGGTCTCCTCGTTGAACATTACTTCGTAACTTGGATTGTAGAGAACCTCGGTAGCACCAGTGATACCGTACTTCTCCAAAACTGACTTGTCAAACTTTGCCATTGAATTAATATTTAAAATGTAAGTAATAGCGTACTTTAAAAAGTATTATCCTTTTTCAAACCGACTGCAAAGATAGGAAAAAAGCACGGATTGCCCAAGTGATTGCACACAAAAAATGCCGCGTGCAATTCTTTTTAGGTTAAAGTTTTTTAAATACAAATCGATGTATAATTGATTTGTAACTTGGGCTTTACAAAATCCCGCCTCTCCTGTGTTTTTACTCATATACGATGCCACTCAGGTCGATGTCGGCATCTTCCACACGCAGGGGTGTTCCTACTTTCAGACGACAGTTGTCGAAGGTGAACACGTCGCGCTTGAAGGGTTGTTCGCCGAAGCCCTTGATGTTGCCTGCGTGCTGGGCTTTGGCAAAAATATTGCGGAAGGTGATGTTGCGGAGTGTGGTGAGGGGGTGATAGGGTGGTTGGGTGGCTCCTTTCATGCGCCATGTCATGTTGATTTCGAACACGTTGCGGGCATTGCCAATGTGGATGTCCTCGAAGCACACATCCTCTACCACACCTCCCCGCGAGGGCTGGCTCTTGAAGCGTATGGGGTTCCAGTTCTCGCCATCCATCTGGCATCTTCTTACCACCACATGGCGCACGTCGCCGCTTACCTCGCTCCCTATGGCCACTCCGCCGTGCCCATAGTCGAAGAAGCAGTCTTCCACCACGATATGCTCGGATGCCTTGTTCACCCGACGGCCGTCGGTGTCCTTGCCACTTTTGATGGAGATGCAGTCGTCGTGTGCCTTGATATGGGTGTTGCGCACGGTGATGTCGGTAGAGGAGTCGATGTCGATGCCGTCGCTGCTGGGGATGTAGTCTTCGGCGCAGATGCTGATGCCATCGACGGTGAAGTGGTTGGTGAAGAGGATATGGAGGCACCAGAAGGCCTGGTTGAGAATGCTCACGCCGCTGATTTGCCCGCCATCGCAATGGTCGAGGCAAATGGTCCTGGGTCGGTCGGTAAAGCCGATTTTCTTTTTCTTCCACTTCAGGCCTTGGGCATCGATGAGGCCCTCGCCGCTGATGCGGCAGCCGTCATTATGGCAGAAATTGAGCAGGGCGGCACGGCCTCTGAGCATGGTGCCCTCCCATCGGGTGTCGACAATGGGGTAGAGTGTGGTGTCGGTGATGCTGATGAGTCGTGAGCCCTTCTCGAGCCTGAGGTCCACCCCTCGGGTGAAGAAGAGGGCACCCGTGCGGTGTTTCCCAGGAGGAATCACCACCGTGCCACCACCGTCGGCATGCGCCTGATCGATGGCTACCTGTATCGACTTGTATTTTCTGACGTTGTATTCGGCAGTGCGCTTGGTCACTACCACGATGGCCGAGCCCCAGGCTTCGAGTGGCAGCGAGAGGCGTGTTTTGTTGTCGACCACGCTACTGCTCAAGGGGTGTATGTCGCCAGTCATGGCATCCCATAGTTGTGCTTCTCCCATGCAGTCAAGGTCAAGAGTCAGTGTCTGTGCCGCAGCCTGCTGGTTGAGGATGAAGAATATCATTCCGCGGTCGGTTTTCCGGGCACAGTAGGCGATGCTGTCGGCTTGGCCGCCCACTACGGTGAGTTCTTGCCGTGGCAGGAATGTTGCGATTTCGGGATGCCATAGGCTGTCGGTGAGGTGCAGCGCGCCATTGATGGGGGTGATGGGCTGGGGGTGCATCATGGATTTCCCAAAGGTGGCGGTGGGTTTGTTGCCGAGGAACACCACTTTCCCTCCCCGTGCCGCAAAGGCGGTGATGCGCTGCCAAGCTGCCGCGCTCACCATCTCGCTCGAGGGGATGATGAGCGACGAGTAGGCCTGTCCGCTCTTGTTGCGTAGGGTGCCGTTCACGGCCTCGGTGGCCTCGACGAGTCCATCGTCGGTGATGAAGTCGAAGTCGTATTGGTGGCTGGTGAGCAGGTGTGCGGCAGCCTTCATGAACTCATTGGCGCGGTTGTTGCCCAGCCATAGCGTGGGTATGGGCACATAGATGGCCGTCTGTGCCGATGGGCGGCCCTGCGACATCATGTAGGTGGCACGGTTGACGTAGGCGTTGAGGCCTTCCATCCCGGGCTCTGCCATATAACCACTGGGTCCTTTCTTGCTCATCCAGAACATGAACTCGAAGAAATTGATGCCCCTTGCCATCTGGTAGTCGACAATGTATTTCACAGAGGGAATGTCGAGTTGGCGGCGGTAGGCGGCGAAACTCTCGCTGAATGCCCTCTGCCGGCCGTAGACATGGGCTGTGGAGGAGGCCAGACGGGGAAATTCGGTCTGGCTGCCATACCATATCTGGGTCCAGATGACGTCGATGCCCGGCACTTGCACCCGGCTGAGGCAGCGGAACGGGTCACCCTCCATCTTCACGCACCAAGGCAGTTCGTCATCTTTGTCGAGGTGGGTGATGTGGCTTACGCCATGGGCTTCGCACCAGTCGGCCTGGGTCTTGAAGTATCGGTCGGCGAAGAGACGGCTCCACACATCCCAGAAGTCAGCCTTGGCACGTCGCTCCTCGTCGGTGAGTTGTTGGCTATGCACCGAGTTGCGGTCGCTTTTCAGCAGCGCCCTGAGATAAGGCATGAGGCTGTAGCCTTTCTCCTGTTCAAAAGTCTGTGCGATATCGTTGGTCCATGGCACCCTCTGGAAAGCGGGTTCGTCGCCCCTGAATCCCAGGACGGTGGTGCCCAGGTGGTGCCCTAACGTGCGCCGGTATTGCTCATGCGTCCACTCAATGAACTGGCCTACGGCCACGGAGTCGAGGTAGTCGCAGAGAGAGTTGTTCTCGTCTTTCCCTCCCGTGGGGTTGTTCACGCAGCGTGTCTGCGACGAGCGCCTGGCGACCACGACAGTGTCTCCCTCGGCCATGAGAGCCTGCATGCAAAGGTCGGGCCGCTCTTTCGAGAACTTTCCTCCGGCCATGCCGCTGGGGTATTTCCCCTCGTCGATGATCCACATTCGCATGCCTCGACGCTCCACGGCATCGGCCATGAGCCGGACATTGGCAAACCACTGCTCGCTCAGGTAGGGTGAGCCCATATTGTAGCCAGGTTCGATGATGACATTGCGGAAGCCTTTGGCCTGTATCTGGTCGAGGTCGCGCTCGATGACTTCCGGGGTGATTTCACCATCCCATCCCAGTATCACGTGGTTGCACATCTCTGGAGGTGGGTTCTTGAATTCGGTTTCGTTTTGGGCGATGACAGTGGTGGCAAACAAGCCCAGCAGAAGGGTGAGGATGGTTTTCATGTTGTTGCCGGTTGAAGGATTTGTTTTAGTCGGTTTCTAATCGCATGGCCGACCTGTCAGGAATCAGGACGACGTAGATGTGGTGGAGACAGGTGGTGGCTTATGGCAAGGGTATGGGCCGCATCTCCAAGAAGCGCTTGATGCCTTGCGAGATGGAATGCAGTCCGAAGAGTTGGGGGTCTATCATCGTAAGAGGCAGCCAGAAGCACTCGGCGGCATCGTCGCCAGCACGCAGATGGTTGTCGTTGGCCACTTTGCAACAGAAAAAGAGGTCGAGGGTGGGGATGAGCATGCCTGAATAGAGGTATTGGTTGGGCAGACTGAAGAGGTAGCGGGCGCTGGTGACACGCAGCCCGGTCTCCTCGAGCACCTCGCGGGCCACACCTTCCTCAGCTGTCTCGCCAATGTCGGCAAAGCCGCCGGGCAGGTCGAGCGTGCCCTGTGCCGGTTCGTTCTTCCGTCGTTCCACCAATAGCTCTCCTCGGGAGTTGAGGATGAGTGCCACGGTGGCACCACTGGGATTGAGGTAGTAGACGAACCCACACTGTGGACAGCGACGGCTCTTCTCGTCGTTGACCGAGAACCCGTCGTGTCCACATTTCGGACAGTGAGTGAAGATTTCAAGGGGATGTCTCATTGGGCTTACCAGTTGTCGGTGCGGAAGGGAATGAGGGGAAGTCCGGCACCGTTTTTCAGGTTGCCGATTTGGAAATTCTTGAAACAGTAGCGCAGGGCCACAGGCTGGCTTACCTCCGGACATGTGATGCGGATGGTCTCATCCCACTTGCCGCCACCAGGCTGCCAGAAATGCTCTGCCTTGGCAGGGTGGAACACTTTGTCGGCTCCGGCCACCTCGAATCCCTGAATATCCTCAAACCTGCTGATGCTGCCATAGTCGTCGTTGAGGAGGATGTGAATGGTGTCGCCCACAATCTTCATCTCCTTGAACGATGGGCTCTTGCACCACACGTCGCCCATGCCGTAGGTCTGGTTGAGCGCGAGGTAGGCCAACCGTTGTCCAACAGGTTTCTTTTGGGCGGGGTGTATCTGTGTGGTCTCATAGGGATAGGCCAGGTCGTTGGTGCACACCATTCCACTATTGGGGATGATGGTCGATGCCTTGAACTGCTGCTCGCGCAGTCGGGCGCCATTGTCGCCGCTGATGTTGTCGTAGAAATAGGGTGCTATCTCCACGAAATAGAAGGGAATCTCGCCCAGTCCGAACTGGTTTCTCCATTGTTCGACGAGCAGTTTGAGGCGTTGGGAATACTGGTCGGCAGGGTCACCCACGTTGGAGCACCCTTGATAGAAGATAATGCCTTTCACGGTGTAGTTGAGAATAGGGTTGAACGTGCCGTTTCCCCATACCAACTGCCGGTGATAGTCCCATGAGTGTCCGTTGACGATGGCCATGGTGTCGAGGGGCTCTTGGGTGTATTTCTGCAGGTTCTCGCGGGTAAGCCAACTCTCCACGCGGGTGCCGCCTTTGTTGGCCAACACCAGTCCGATGGGGATGTCGAGCGCCCTGTTCATCACTTGTGCGAAGAAATAGCCGGTGGCCGACGCGTCGCCCACGGTTTGTGGACCAATTTCCTTCCACTCACAGTTGGCGTCGTCGAGAGGGGTCATGCTCATCACGCTTGGAATCTTCACATAGTGGATGCCTTTGTATTGACGGGCGTTCACCACCTCGTCCACATAGCCTTCCACGGGGCAGTTGCCAAAACCCTTGACAGGCATTTCCATGTTGCTTTGTCCGGCGCAGACCCATACTTCGCCAGCGAGCACTTGATTGATGGTGGTTGCCTCACCGTCGTTGAAAGTGATTGAAAGAGGGGCATAACTGGCGGCAGGGCTGTCTACCTTCACCATCCAGCGTCCGTCTTTTCCTGTCTTGGCGCTATAGGTCTTGTCGTTCCACGACACGGTGACGTCGACTTTCTTTCCAGGGTTGTCCCATCCCCACAGCCTTACCTGGGTGTTTTGCTGAATCACCATGTTGTCGCCTATAAGGTGTGGTAGTTTGACTTTGGCTTGAATGCCCAATGCCATGGCCATCATGACAGCGAGCAAAAAAGAATGTTTTTGCATATCGATAGTAGTTTGGTGTGGCTTTATTGGTGAAAGACGATGCAATATTACAAAAAAATCATTATCTTTGCAAACAAATTTTTGATATTGTGTTGTCTGTCCCCTTGAAGACTGTTCAACTATTTGACTATACACTCTATAGGGGTCGTTCTTAACCTATTAAAGGAAAAATGAAAAAGATCGTTCTGTTTCTGCTCTTTATGGCAATGGTGGCTGTCGTATCGGCCCAAAGTGTGAAAGTGATGAATCTTTGGCCCAAGGGTGCTCCCCATCGTGGCAATCCCAACGATACGGCCAAGGTATGGATTTATCTGCCTGCTGACAAGAAGGTGACAGGGCGGTCGGTGGTGATTTGTCCGGGTGGCGGCTATACCAACCTGGCCATTGACCACGAAGGCCATGAATGGGCAAAGTTTTTCCAAAACATGGGTATTACAGCCTTTGTGCTGAAATACCGCATGCCCAATGGCAAGCCTGAAATACCTATCGAGGATGCCGAGGAGGCCATCCGCATGGTGCGCCGCAATGCCATGACGTGGCACCTGAAGTCGAACGAGGTGGGTATCATGGGCTCCTCTGCCGGTGGCCATCTGGCATCGGTGGTGGCCACACAGGCCCAGAGTTCGGCCAAGCCCAATTTCCAGATTCTTTTCTATCCCGTCATTTCTATGGTATTGGGTTATACCCATCAAGGCTCCCACGACAATTTTCTTGGCAAGGGCAACCACAAGCGCCAGGAGAAGAACTACAGCAGCGACCAGCAGGTGAACCGCAACACGCCTCGGGCATGGATAGCCTTGAGCGATGACGACACCGTGGTCCAACCATCTAATGGCGTGAATTATTATATGGAGTTGTACAAACACGATATTCCTGCCTCTCTTCATGTCTATCCCGATGGCGGACATGGATGGGGCAGCCGTCTGGGGTTCAAGTATCATATTGAGATGATAATGGAACTGAAATCGTGGCTCGACAGTTTCTAAGCAGCAAGACCATTCTCTCGCGCTTGGTGGCAGAGGGCGAGCATCAGCAACAAGACTTCAAATACAAGATTACGGATGCGTGCAAACTCTCCAAGTCGGTATCGGCTTTTGCCAATACCGATGGCGGGCGTTTGCTTATAGGCGTACGCGACGATGGTCATCTCTCGGGTGTCCGTTCCGAGGAAGAGATTTACATGATGACGTCGGCTGCAAAGGATTATTGCCGTCCGGCGGCGGTCATCCATTTCGACACCTATATCTCTGAGGGCAAGACCATTGTAGTGGCCAATGTGCCCCGGGCATCCAACCGGCCTGTGCGGGCATTGTGCGACGATGGTCGTTGGCGGGCATATATCCGTGTGGCCGACGAGAATATCGTGGCCTCACCCGTGCATGTGAGAATGTGGAAGGAAGAATCGTCGGAGCATGGCCATTTGGTGAGCATCGGTGAGACGGAGCGCAAGGTAATGGCCGTGATGGAGCATGGGCAGGGCTTGCCCCTCCAGCAGATTGTCAAGCGTTCGGGCGAGCCTTATCACAGGGTGGTGCTGGTGGTGGCCCGGTTGGTGAGATATGGCCTGGCGTCATGTATGCTCAGCGGTGAGCGGTTTGTCTTCCGGCTTGAGAGTTAGCGCTTTCACTCTCTGGGATGAATTGACAGCCATCTTTTTCCTTTCTGTGGCCAAACAAAAAATGCCGCTCCTGAATCATTCGGAGCGGCATTTTTTGTATTGAGGTGAGATGGCTATCTCAGGTATTTCTTGCCATTGATGATATATATGCCCTTTGGCAGCGTGCGAAGCACGTCGGCAATGTGAGCGCCTTTCTCGGTTTTCACCAGCGAGCCGGTGATGGAGTAGACCTTGACCAGATTGTTGGCGTCCGTGCCGTCGAGGTTGCCCTCCCCAGAATTGTCTTCTATAGGCAGGTTACTGATGCCGGTGATGGTGGGAACATCAATATACGAGGCTACATATAAGATCAAGTGCTCCACAGGCTCTGCCTCGGAGGTGAAGTATGCCCTGAACGGTTCGATCGTTGCAGTGCTGCCCAGATAAACGAAGTTGTTGCCATTTTCTTCCTCATCGAGTTTGTATACATAACTGCTCTCGATGTCTGCCCCATAGTAGGAGCCGACAAAATTGTAGTTTTCGGAGTCGGCCACAATCTTTCCGCTAATCACTGGGGCATTGGAAGCACTGAAAACAAGAGGCTTGCCTATCAGACTTCTGTCCTCACCATCAAAATCGCTGGGCACAGTGATGATATAAGGTATGTTGGGCAAAATCTCATCCGCATTATTAAAATAGGTATAGAAACCTTCTTCGGCATAGAATTTCCTTACCCAGAAATCTTTTTTGACTTGGGTGTCGTCGCCAGATTCACCATCATCAGAGCCACCAGTGCCGCCAGTCAGGATATGCCTTGGAGCGGGAGAAGGATTAACGTCATCGCCACTTCCGGTGTCGTCGCCACTTCCGGTGTCGTCGCCACTTCCGGTGTCATCACCGCTACCCGTGTCGTCGCCACTTCCGGTGTCGTCGCCACTTCCGGTGTCGTCGCCGCTTCCGGTGTCGTCGCCACTTCCGGTGTCGTCGCCGCTTCCGGTGTCGTCGCCACTTCCGGTGTCATCGCCGCTTCCGGTGTCATCACCGCTTCCGGTGTCATCACCGCCTCCGGTGTCGTCGCCACTTCCGGTGTCATCACCGCCTCCGGTGTCGTCGCCACTACCCGTGTCATCGCCACTTCCGGTGTCATCGCCTGAAGTATTCTCGATGTCTGGTGCTTGTTCGTTGCTTCTATACCAGTCGATGTATTTATCGTCTGTTGTGTTGTAAACCTTCTCGACTTTGAAAGGCAAGACTAATGTAGACCAGTTGTTCTCGCTTCTCTTGCCAGTGAAACCCTTTTCGAAGGTGCGGGTATAACTGATTTCATTGGCAGTGAAATCATTCATGATGTAGCAAGGATAACCATCAGTAAGAACAATGTTATTAGCCACGCCATTCACCACTTGGTTGTAGTTCTTGAGACTGGAATACGACTTGGTGACGTAGTAAATGGTATTGGGGTTGCTGTTGGGCACGATGCTCGAAGGGATGGTGTCAAGTCCTGTAAGGTCGAGTGCCAACGCGTCTTCTGGCATGGTGAACTTGGAGCTCGACTTTTTGATGGCATACAGTTTCCCATCGCTCTTCCACATGCAGATAGCTCGCGTCGGAGTGAAAGAAACAGACGTACAGGCATGTGTGTCGAACACCTCTTTACTGTCTTTGCTGCTCGACTTATAGAGGATATGGAATTTATGGGCAACGTCATAGGCCAAATCATTGGTCTCAAAGTAGAAACTTTGCGACTCTCCAGGAGGAATGTCAACACAGAATTTTTTGAGGTCGTACCAAGTGAATCTTGACACCATGGCCTGAATGAGGTCAGTGTAGTTTGTCTCTCCCTGATTGGTCACAGTGAAGTTCACACGGAACGAGTTGCCATACAAAGTAGACTTGTCGCGGTTCTCGATTGTATATGTGGCTTTGAGCTTATATTCTACAGAACCATTCACACTGATTTCCAAAGAGTCAATGACGTTGGATTTGGTCATCAAGGTGTCGGTGGCAATGAAAATCTTGTGGTCGCCTTTCGAGGGGAAATAGTAGAATGTCACCTCTCCCTTGCCGCACAGAGGCACACGTGCACCGGCAGACTCCAACCTTTTGCTATCTTCATACAAATAATAGTTCTTGTTGAGTTTCTGCATCATATTGTTGGTAACGGGCAGAGTCACTCTTCTTGTGGCACCCTCATTGAGTTCGTCGATATGCTCTATCGACATGGGCTCGTATTCGATAGCCTTGCCGGCCGACAATGTGGCGACACCACCTGTTACAGTGGCTGCCACATATGCATTCACACTGTTGCAGATGTCGAAATGCCAGATACCATCACCCTCATAGAGTTTGCTGATAGGATAGATGCGGTAGTCGCCATCCTCCACATCCGTGACATCTATGGTCCATGCCTTCGTCAGGCTTTTCCTTGAGGCAATAGTGACAGTATCGTTAGCAACAGCTCTCAGCATACGATGGTTGTCATCGTATATGCCAAGGCCGTAGTAGAATGTGTTTTTCTTGTTGGTGGGGTTGTACACCGTCACTGAAATCGTACCATTTGAGTTGGGGGTCAACTTGTTGACTTGCAGGTTCTCGTATGGCTTTGTTTCTGTTGTGGGTGCCGCATAATCTTCAGTATTCGGATAAACGCCAGTAAGATACAGGAGGTTCCGACCATACGCCCAACTCATGTAGTTGTGGTATGGACTCATGTTCGTCAGTCTGAAATAGCCATTGGAATCTCCGTTCCAACCCCAGTCGATATGGAAATAGTCGTCGGTGTCGTAGCCGTCGATGATGAAAACGTGTCCGGAACTGGTACTGGCCATACCCCAACCAGCCATAAGGACTGGGCGACCATCGAGGAGTTCATTATAGATGACATTTTCGTTGTCGTTGAGCGAACGCCTGCTGAATCTCTGTAATTCGTCGCAATGGTAATTGAAGAATCGGAGCGCCGTAGGCACGTCATTGAAATAGGCCGGGGAGCCCGAAAGCACGTAATCGGCCTTGAGCGACTGGCTCACGTATCTCATCAATTTGGCTACGGCATTTTGCTGTTTGCTGGTGCCATGCACCAGACCATAATTGTCGAGCATGTTGTCCCAGTCGAAGTCGGTTTCAGGCAGTGGGTCTACCACAATTTTCTTGGTTGGTGTGGTGTATCCGTTGATGGCTTTGCTTGATGCGGGAAAACTATAATGGCCAATGATCGTGCCCAGTCCCACCGACGTACATCCCACATTGCATGCAGTGTCGCCAATGGTAGGAAGTTGCTTGTTGTAGGGTGAATTGTACGACCAATTGCGCCTGAGGATAGGTTTCACAGGATACTTGGCGGGCGCGAACACCCTCTTGCTTCCAGAAGGTTGTTCGCCAGCTTCCATTAAACGCTGTTCAATCTTGTGGATGGAGTCGTTCTTCTGGGTATAGTCATCCAAAAACGCCATCAAGGCCTCAGGAATGTTGCCTGTATCGATGTGGCCGTTGTCGGAGTAGCCCAGAATGGGGTATACGCAATCGTATCCAGAAACAATCACAAATCCTTGATTGTTGGCGGAATTGAATATGTAGTAACCCGCATTGGCGTCTTCCCCATTTCGGGAAGGAGCTTGTACCATATGGTGGCCGTCGATGATCATGTTTATGCCTCTTTCTTGCACGAATGCCTTCGCTTTTGCCAGGGCATCTTGTTGGTCGATGGGATTGGCAAAGGCAATGGTAAAAGACAAAAGACAAAACAACAAATTAGTAATTCTATTTGACATGTCGATTTGATAATCTGTTAATAATGAATTGTGACCTAAGTGCAACTGGATTCTTAAATGATAGTGAAGATATAGGAATCTGATAATTATCCTTAAATTCAAGTGGTCTTACTTCTTCCGAAGGTGGCACATTATAATGTCGTGCAAAATTACTATTTATTATTTAATATTATTATTATAATATAAATCGAACAACAAAAATTAGTCTTTTTTTAGTTTTGTTAACCAAATTGGGCATTTCCTGATTAGACTAAAAAGCGAATGGAAAGAGGGTGCTAATAGGCTTGCTTGTCGGGGATGAAAAGGGTGAGGGCTGTCTTGAAAATAATTTTGATATCAAGCCAGAAAGTCCAGTTCTCAATATACCATACGTCTTTTTGTATGCGCTCTTCCATTTGCCACAGTTCCTTGGTCTCGCCACGGCATCCGTTGACCTGCGCATATCCGGTAATGCCGGGACGGCTGAAGTGGCGCACCATATATTTGTCGATGATGCTGCCATACTGTTCGGTGTGGGCAAGCATATGCGGCCGCGGACCAACGATGCTCATGTCGCCTATGAGCACATTGAAGAACTGGGGAAACTCGTCGATATTGGTCTTTCGGATGAAATTGCCAAAGGGGAATTTCCGTGGGTCGTCTTTGGTGGCTTGCAGGCTGTCGGCTTCGGAATTGACATGCATCGACCTGAATTTCAGGCAGGTGAACGTTTTGCCATTATGGCCGGTGCGGTCTTGTTTGAAGAAGATTGGTCCTGGGCTTTGTCGCTTGATGCACCATGCGATAATGGGGATGAACGGCAGAAGGATGATGCACACCACAAGGCTCACCACGATGTCGAAAGTGCGCTTGACAAATTGGTTGAATGGTTGAGACAAAGGCTCATGGTGGTTGGTGAACACCATTGTCTCGCCCAATTGCTCGGGTTGTAGGTTGAGTAGGAAGTTGCCCGACATCCTTGGAACATAGAAGAAATGGACGATGTTTTTGTCGCAAAATTTCATAAGTTTTACAATCTCCTCATGCTCATCGTGAGAAAGACAGCAAAACAACTCGTCGATGGATGTGATATCCCATTTCGAGTGATTGCCCTGGTTGTTGTCCACATCATTTCTATCGTTTGCCGATTGTGAGATCTGTTTGTTCAAATCGTTGATATTTCCCAGTTTTACAATGGCTTTTGGACAGTTCTCCATATCTTGGTCGGCAAAGTAACCCGCTATCTTGTATCCTGTAGAGGAGTCGCTGATGAGATTGCGGTAGAGCATGAGCAATGCAGGGTCGTTGCCCACGAAAACCACACTTCTTGTATTGCGTCCAGATTGTCGGAAAAATTTTATAAAAAGAATCTCTATCAGACGGCTGAAGAGGATAAGCGTGAACTCTGCCATGAGGAATAGTCCCATAAACTGGAACATACCTCCGCTCTCGCCCAGGATTCTCAGGCTGATGAACATGAGCGACACTTGCAGCACGCATAGTTTCATCACGCTCACAAACACTTCCTCGAAGCTGGTACGCCGGTGATGGATGAGCGAACTGATAAGGAACTGGCCAACGATCATGGAGAAATTGGCCATGAGGAAAGTGGCCTTAGGCTGTGCTGCGAAGTAGGGTGGGTATTTGATATGCACCACATAGAGATACCTTGATGCCCAGTAGAGCAACAAGTTCATGATGATAAAATCGGCCAGGATAACGCCGGCTTTTATCAGTCCATTTCCCGTGGAGTATTTTTTTGTAGCCATAAGGGGGCGAAAAGCAAATACAGCCCGTTTAGAAATTTGTTCGGTGCAAAGATATATTATTTTTTATAATAATAGGCCGTTTTGTCTTTTTTTCGTCATCATTTCTTTTTCACTTCACATCTTCTTCACGTTGAGCGATAGTTTGGAGCCCTCAAAGAAACACCGTCAAGAAGGGGGAGCCCTTCTTGGCTCCCCCTCTTTGGTGAATTATCTTGATAGTAAGTTATACGTGGCTCTTGGTGAAGAAATCCTCGTCGTCGTCGAGAATCCTTGATGTGGGATTGGCCATCTTCGACGCGTGCACCCTGCTGAAGTAGCGCATGCGTTGAGCGTTCTCTTCCTTGAACATCATGCTGGCCTGCTCTTCGTTGCGCCCGAAGCTCATTTTGTGGCGGATGCCCATCGACTGTGCCATGCCCTCCACGTCCAGGTCGTCGGTACCTATCAGGGTGAATGTCCACTCCTGTTTCTTCAGTTTCTCAATGAGGTTCTTCACCATCTTGAGGTTGTACTCACGCGAGCAGTTCTCCTCGCCGTCGGTGATGATGGTCACCAACACGGTGTCGCCTTCGCGCACCAGGGCGTTCACCTTGGCTATACCCGTGCCGATGGCATCGTAGAGTGGGGTACACCCACCAGGGTTGTAGTCGTTTGGTTGTAGTGGGACGATGGCTGAGCCCTCGGCATTGTCGTAGTGGAACCGGGTATGTGTGGAGTCGAACGTAAGCAGTACGACGCGTTGTTCTATCTCGGGCTTCTGCTGGGCAAAATTCTTGATGGTTAACAGTGTCTCGTTCATGCCGGCGAAGGCCTGGTCGCGGATAATGCTCATGCTGCCACTCTCGTCAACGATAATCAGGTTGAATACTTTTGTCTTCATTTTCTTTTTGTTTTGATTGATTAATGAAAATATGTTTGAGCATGCTTCTAATATGGATAAGGCAAATAATGGAAAAAAATTAAGCAGCCCCCAAAAAAATTTTTTATTTTTGCAAAAAAAAAGATGATAGAGAATCTTTCTGACAAGGAAATTATTGAGCGTTTGCGCCTTTACGACGAGAAAGTCACCCGCGAGTTCTTCTACGATATATGCCATATGGCTTATTGCATTGACGACAAGAAATATGGCCTTCGCTACAAGACGGGTATGGATTTCTATTCACTTGCCCATGAGTATTATTTGCGCCTCTGTAACAACGACTGGCATCAACTTGAGAATTGCAAGCCAGGCATCCCTCTGGCCAACTGGACCATGAACGGATTCCACTTTCTTGTGCGTGAGCGCCTCAAGGCATATTCCAAGGGTCATCTTGAGGAGAGCATAGAGGAGCGTGCCTCTAAGGGCAAGGTGGTTTTCGATGCCCCTGTGGATGTTACACAGAATGAAGTGAGGGAAATGGTAGAGGAGATATGCCATGTGTATTATCAGTTCGACCGCGCGTCGCAGAGCATCCTGCGTATGATCCTGGTGATGGGCATGAAAGGCAAGGAGGTGGCAGAAATGATGGGTGTCACCCCCGCCGCTGTGAGTCAGCGCTACCATGCGATGATGGACAAGGTGGTGCGGCCTTATTTCATCAAGTATTACCAATCCGAAGTATACGGTACGCAGTCGGATATAGCCGTGATGCCGTCTATGCATGAGCGCATTGTGGCCGAGGAGACTCAGGTTATGGAATCAAGGAAGTCAAGAAAGTGGTTTGGCTTTGGTATGTCTGAGGTGAAGAAGCAAGAGGGAAGTATTCCTGTGCCCTATTGGCACAACCGCGTCACGCCACACCAGATAAGCAACTTGAACAGCAACGAGATATTTGTCTTCGGTAGCGATTTGCGCGGTTTGCACTGTGGTGGGGCCGCTTATCAGGCTCTCCGCAACTATGGTGCCGTGTTGGGGCAAGGCGTGGGACCACAGGGCCATAGCTATGCCATACCCACGATTGTGGGTGGTCTAACGAACATCATGCCTTATGTGCAGGAATTCATCCATTATGCGTCGGTCCATCCCCAGCAGGTGTTCCTTGTCACGCAGGTTGGTTGTGGCATCGCGGGTTTCGCGCCAGAGGAGATGGCCCCACTATTCCACAAGGCAAAGGATGTGGAGAACATTTTCCTGCCACGTGAGTTCTGGGAGGTGATAGATCGAATCTAAATAAGGTAATTGAATTTTCGCATTCGCTCAACTTCTGAGCTCCTCTCAACTTGCGAAACATCAATAAGGAGTCCACTTTAAAAAGTCGGCCTAATCAACCAATGTAGGGGCATACTTTATGTATGGCCGCATTTTTTGTAATTGTTAGCCCACACATCCACGTTTTTCGGGCATACATAAAGTATGCCCCTACGACTAATCGCTTTTTAAAGTGGGCTCAATAAGGTAAAATCAGTCTTTGAACTCCAACATGAGTTGTCCGTCGCCCAATAGGTTGTAGCTGCGGCGGTGGTAGGGAGTGATGCCATACTGACGGATGGCCTCGCGGTGCTTGCGGGTGGGGTATCCTTTGTTGCCGTGCCAATCGTACATGGGATATTCCTCTGCCAACTGGTTCATGTAGTCGTCGCGGAATGTCTTGGCCAGGATGCTGGCCGCGGCTATCGACAAGTATTTGCCATCGCCTTTCACGATGGTGGTGAAAGGCACGTCGCCATAGGGCTTGAAACGGTTGCCGTCGACGATGATGGCCTCGGGCCGTACGTCCAGTTGGTCGAGGGCTCGGTGCATGGCCAGGATTGAGGCGTTGAGGATGTTGATCTTGTCAATTTCCTCGGGCGTAACCACGCCTACAGCCCAGGCGGTGGCATCGCGTAGGATGACCTCGCGCAGGGCGTAACGCTGTCGCTCGGTGAGTTTCTTGGAGTCGTTGAGTTGCTCGTTCTCATAGTCGGGAGGCAGGATGACGGCGGCGGCATATACGCTACCCGCCAGACATCCCCGGCCGGCCTCGTCGCAGCCCGCCTCGATGCATCCAGGATGGAAGAATTTCCTCAGCATGAGTTGTTGCTTGTTTAGAACATACTGCTCACTCTCTTGATGCCAGCCACCAGTGCGTCTACCTCATCGCGCGTGTTGTAGAGCGCGAATGAAGCTCTCACGGTACCCAGCACGCCCAGTCGCTCCATAAGGGGCTGGGCGCAGTGGTGGCCTGTGCGCACGGCTATGCCCAGACGGTCGAGCAGGGTACCCATGTCAAGATGGTGGATATCGCCTACGAGGAAACTCACCACGGCGTCTTTCTCCTTGGCCTCGCCGATGAGCCTCATGCCCTCGATGTTGGCCAGCTGGCTCATGCAATACTCGGTAAGGGCGCGCTCATGGGCGGCGATGTTGTCGAGTCCGATTCGCTCGATATAGTCGATGGCCACCGCCAGTCCATGCGAGGCGATGTAATCGGGTGTGCCGGCCTCGAACTTCAGTGGTGGGCGTTCGAATGTGGTTTTTCCGAAACTCACGCTCTCAATCATCTCTCCTCCGCCCTGGTAGGGTGGCAGGCGGTCGAGCCATTCTTCTTTGCCATAGAGCACGCCGATGCCCGTGGGGCCATACATCTTGTGGCCGCTGAGTGCAAAGAAGTCGCAGTCCATCTGCCTCACGTCGATTTTCATGTGGGGCGTGCTCTGCGCACCGTCTACCAGTACGGGCACGCCATGCTGGTGGGCAATGGCGATGATGCGGTCGACGGGATTGATGGTGCCCAGCACGTTGCTCACATGGGCGACGCTCACCAGCCGGGTGCGCGGGCTGAACAGCCGCTCATACTCATCCATGCACAACTCGCCCTGGTCGTTGATGGGAATCACCTTGACCACGATGCCCCGCCTCGAGGCCTGCAACTGCCATGGCACGATATTGGAATGGTGCTCCATGACGCTCACGATGACCTCGTCGCCCTCCTTCATCATTGCCTCGGCAAAGGAGCTGGCCACCAGGTTGATGGCCTCGGTGGTGCCACGTGTGAACACAATCTCCTCGGTCTTGGCAGCACCGATGAATTGTCTTACCCGCTCGCGGGCTGCCTCATGCAGGTCGGTGGCCTGTTGCGAAAGGTAGTGCACGCCACGATGCACGTTGGCATTCACGTTGAGGTATTCGTCGCGCATGGCATCAAGCACGCAGAGGGGTTTCTGCGTGGTGGCCGCATTGTCGAGGTAGACCAGTGGCTTGTCGTAGACAGTCCGTCCCAGGATGGGGAAGTCGCGGCGTATCTTGTCGATATCGTAGGTATATTGCATGATGGTTAAGGGCCTTTGGTGTTTGGAAAGTGGTTTGCTTGCGGGGTCAATGGCATAGCTTGCACCCCTCGCACTTGTTGAGCTCGCCCCTGAAGCGCTTGTCAACAAGATAGCGGAGACGGTCGCGAAGGGCACCGAGCGACATCTTGTCGATGACCTCGTTGACGAAGGCGGCCTGTAGCAGGTGCAGCGCCTCCTTCTTGCTGATGCCCCTCTGCTGCATATAGAAGAGGGCCGCGTCGTTGAGCTGGCCGACGGTACTGCCATGGGCACACTTCACGTCGTCGGCGTAGATCTCGAGCATGGGCTGGGTATACATGCGTGCCTCCTTGGTGGTGCAGAGGTTCTGGTTGGTCATGGCCGACTCCGTCTGCTGTGCGCCATGGCGCACGAGCACCTTTCCGGCGAAGGCACCCACGGCCTTGTCGTCGAGCACGTATTTGTAGAGCTCGTGGCTGGTGCCATGGGGCGCCTGGTGGTCGATGAGCGTGTTGTTGTCCACATGTTGCGACTTGTCGGCCACGGCACAACCGTTGAGCCAGCATTCGGCGCCCTCGCCCTTCAGCACCACGTCGGTGCGGTTGCGTGTCACGCCATTGTGCAGGGTGATGATGTTGTGGTGGAACTGGCTGTCGGCCTGCTGCTCCACGTAGAGGTTGCTCACCCGGGTGTTCTTGTTGTGGGTCTCTTCCAGACAGTAGAGTTCGAGCGATGCCCCTTTTCCCACGAAAGCCTCTGTCACCTGTGTGGCCAGGAACTGGCGGTCGTCGGCAGCATGGTCGCAGAAGAGCAACTTGGCCTCGGCACCCTCCTCTACCACGATGAGCACCCTGCGGTTCACCATCAGGTCGACGTCGGAACGCAGGATGTTGATTACCTGTATGGTGCGCTCCACCCTCACGCCTTTGGGCACGTAGACGAGGAGTCCGTCTTGTGCGAGCATGGTGTTGAGGGCGGTCACGCCGTCTTCACCTGTCAGCGCGATTTGGGCATAGTATCTTGACACGAGTTCGGGATGGGTGGTGGCTGCCTCGGCCAGCGACCCTACCACCACCCCTTCGGGCAGGTGGCTCTTGGGCAGCGTCTTGGTGTGGAAACCATCGTTGACCACGAAGTAGAGCGATGTGCTCAGGTTGGGCACGTCGCAGCGGAAACTGTCGTAGGGGTTGACGGGAATGTCGAGACGGTTGAGGTTGAGTCCAAGATCGGGGGCGAAGAGGGCCTGCAGGTCGGTATAGCGGTATCGCTCCACCTTGCGTGTGGCGAAGCCAAGGCGCCTGAAGTCGTCGAAGGCCTGCTCGCGCACCTGGTTGAGTACGCCGGCCGAATGCCGGGCAATCATTCCCCGGCATTGCTCATAAAGGCTGATGTATTGTTGCTCACTACTCATCGATCTCGCTCTTTATCCAGTCGTAGCCTCTCTTCTCTATCTCCTTGGCCAGTTCAGGACCTGCTGTCTTGACGATGCGTCCCTGATAGAGCACGTGCACCACATCGGGGCGTATCATGTCGAGCAGGCGCTCGTAATGGGTGATGACGATGGTCGATGTCTCTGGGGTACGCATCTTGTTCACGCCACCGGCTACGATGCGCATGGCATCGACGTCGAGGCCGGAGTCGGTCTCGTCGAGGATGGCAAGCTTGGGCTCGAGCATGGCCATTTGGAAGATTTCGTTGCGTTTCTTCTCGCCGCCACTGAAGCCCTCGTTCACCGACCGGTGGGCGAGTTTGCTGTCGAGTTCCACAATCTGGCGCTTCTCACGCATGAGTTTGAGGAATTCCGACGCGTTGAGCGGGTCGAGCCCCAAGTATTCGCGCTTGGCGTTGATGGCTGCCTTCATGAAGTTGGTCATCGACACGCCAGGAATCTCGACGGGATATTGGAATGAGAGGAACAGGCCCTCATGGGCGCGGTCTTCCGGCTTCATCTCGAGCAGGTTCTTGCCGTTGAACCAAGCCTCGCCCTCGGTCACCTCATAGAGAGGGTTGCCTACGAGCACGGCCGAGAGGGTGGATTTGCCCGAACCATTGGGGCCCATGATGGCATGGGTCTCGCCGTCGTTTACCTCAAGGTTGATGCCTTTGAGTATTTCCTTGCCATCGATGGTGGCATGCAGGTTTTTCACTATAAGCATAGCGGTATGTGATGTTTGTCGTGAATGATTGGTTTATCCCACGGTGCCCTCGAGCGAAACGGAGAGCAGTTTCTGCGCCTCTACGGCAAACTCCATGGGTAGTTTGTTGAGCACCTCCTTGGCATATCCGTTGACGATGAGGCCTACGGCCTGCTCGGTGGGGATGCCGCGCTGGTTGCAGTAGAAAAGTTGGTCTTCGCTGATTTTCGACGTGGTGGCCTCGTGCTCCACGATGGCGGTGTCGTTGTGGATGTCCATGTAGGGGAAGGTGTGGGCACCACAGTTGCTGCCCAGCAGCAGGGAGTCGCAACTGGAGTAGTTGCGGGCGTTGTGGGCCGTCGAGGTGGCGCGCACAAGTCCGCGGTATGAATTCTGCGAGTGTCCGGCGGAGATGCCTTTCGAGATGATGGTCGACTTGGTGTCGTGGCCTATGTGTATCATCTTCGTGCCGGTGTCGGCCTCTTGGTAGTTGTTGGTCACGGCCACGCTGTAGAACTCGGCCTGTGAGTGGTTGCCCCTGAGCACGCACGAAGGGTACTTCCAGGTAATGGCGCTGCCCGTCTCCACCTGTGTCCACGACAGTTTGGAGTGGTCGCCACGCAGTTCGCCGCGCTTGGTCACGAGGTTGAGCACGCCACCGCGGCCGTTCTCGTCGCCAGGATACCAGTTCTGCACGGTGGAGTATTTCACCTCGGCCCTGTCGTTGACGATGATCTCGACAATGGCGGCATGGAGCTGGTTCTCGTCGCGCATGGGAGCAGTGCAACCTTCGAGATAACTCACATACGAGTCGTCGTCGGCCACGATGAGCGTGCGCTCAAACTGTCCGGTGTTCCGGGCGTTGATACGGAAATAGGAACTGAGTTCCATGGGGCAACGCACGCCTTTGGGGATGTAGACGAACGACCCGTCGCTGAACACGGCGCTGTTGAGTGCGGCGAAGAAATTGTCGCGGTAGGGCACCACCGTGCCCAGGTATTGTCTCACCAGGTCGGGGTGTTGCTTCACGGCGTCGCCGATGGAGCAGAAGATAATGCCTTTCTCGGCCAGCTTCTCCTTGAAGGTGGTCTTCACCGACACCGAGTCCATGATGGCGTCGACGGCCGTGCCACTCAGTGCGAGGCGTTCCTCGAGAGGTATGCCGAGCTTGTCGAAGGTCTTCTCCAACTCGGGGTCTATCTTCCCGTCGCCTTTGGGCTTCTTGGCCATGGGGTCGGCGTAGTAGGAGATGGCCTGATAGTCGATTTCGGGCAGATGGACATGCCCCCAAGTAGGTTCCTTGAGCGTGAGCCAGTGCCTGAAAGCCTTGAGGCGGAATTCGAGGAGCCATTCGGGCTCACCTTTCTTCTGCGATATGAGTCGTACGATTTCCTCGTTCAGGCCTTTCTCGATGATCTCGGTGTGTACATCGGTGGTGAAGCCGAACTCATATTTCTGCTCGGCAATGCGTCGCACCAACTCGTTGTCGTCTACAGGCTCCTCGTTATCGTTGTTCTTGTTTTTGTCTTTGTCGTTCATTGAGTTTTCATGTATTTGATGGCAAGCATGGTGAGGTCGTCGCTCTGATGAGCCTCTCCCACAAAGGCGTGAACGGCCTCGGCCATCCTCTTCACTATGTCGTGGGGCTTGCTGATGTCCTCGGCCTGCATCAGGCGGGCCGTCTGTTCTACCCGCTGGATGCCAAACTGGTCATATTGGATGTTCTCGGCCTCGGTGATGCCATCGGTGTAGAGAAAGATGGTGGTGCCGGGGTCGACCACACTCTCCTGCACGGTGAAAGCCCATTCGGGCATCACGCCCAGAGGCACATTGGCGTCGCAGGGCAACAGGCTGATGCCACGTCCGATGAGCAGGGGTTGGTCGTGGCCGGCATTGCTGTAGCGAATCCTTCCGCTCTCCATGTCGATCACTCCCACGAAAAGGGTGACAAACATGCACGACTCATTGCCATCGACCAAGGCCTCGTTGAGGGCCGTGATAATTTGGCCGGGGTCGGAAGAGTGTGCCGAGATGTTGCGGAAGAGCGACCGGGTGACGGCCATGAAGAGTGACGCCGGCACTCCCTTGCCCGAGACATCGCCGATGCAGAAGAACAGATGGTTGTCGCGGATGTAGAAGTCGAAGAGGTCGCCACCCACCTCCCTGGCGGGGCTCAACATTCCGAAGATGTCGATATCGTCGCGGTCGGGATAGGGAGGGAAAACCTTTGGCAGCATGCCCATCTGGATGTTGTGGGCCACCTGCAACTCGTTCTCGATGGCTGCCTTCGAGGCCGTGGTGCTCTTCAGTTCGTCTACATATTTCACCAGTGAGTGCTGCATGTCGTCGAATGAGTTGCGCAGCAAGCATATCTCGTCGTTATGCTTCACGGTGGGCAATGGCGTGCTGAAGTTGCCCTTTGCCACCTCGTCGGCCGAGGCGGCAAGTTGTTTGAGGGGCTTGGTGATGCGGCGGATAGTGAAGTGGCATACCAAGAACACCACAAGCAATCCGATGGCGATAAGGAATATCAGCAGGCCTCCTACCACCGCTCCAATGATATTGATGCCGAGGGCAGGTACCGACAGTCCCAGCGACCAGTCGGTGTACTTGATGGGCGCATAGAACATGTACGACGACCTGCCATCGAAGACGATGCTCGTGTACTCCTCTACATCTAAGTCGGGGTCCTCTCTTTTTTCGCTTTTGGCTATCAGGTCTTTCTCACCGGCCACCATCTCCCTGACCAGATTGGTGGAAAGAGAGTCGGGGTCGTTCTTCGTATAATCGAAAATGTTTTTTTGGAGAATACGTTCTTGTTCAGGATGTACGAGGTAAGTGCCATCGCAGTCGATGAGGAAACTGTAGACCTCCCACCGTTTCTTACTTCTCAAATTCGTGTCGTTGGGGCCTGAGGGACTTCCAAGGCCTCCCCTCTTCATGATGCCACGGTCGGACTCCAGCATCTTCAGCCGGAGCCATTCGAGCGAGATGTCGGCTCCGAGGATGGCCACCGTGCGCCCACTACGGTCGCGTATAGGGCAGAGATAGGCCACCCGCGGTTTGGTGGTGTCGTTGCCTTCGAAGAAGGGCTTCGACCAGAATCCCTCCTTGGCTTCCAAAGCCTCCTCAAACCACTTGGCATTCAGGTAGTCGTTGTCGGCACTGCCTAATGATGTCACCTCAACCTTTGAACTGTCGGAGCGTGAGGCAAAGGGAGAGAACCAACGGCCTTTCTGTGGATAGTAGTTGGCCACGAACGAGAGTCCACAGCTGTTGATGCGCGGATTAAGGTCAACCACTTGTTTCATGATCTCCGACAGTCGGTCGGGGTTGCCAAGGTTTTGCTCAATATCGGGCACATGGTTCACCGTGCCGACATATACATCCGACAAGGCTCTTCTGATTTCAGCCACCTTGCTGTCAAGGTAAGCCTCATACCGGCTGAACTCCTCCTCTTTTGTCATCGTGGAGGCACCCTCGAAAATGACATAGGAGATAATGCCCATGGTGATGAGCATCATGAGCATTATCCACCCTGTCAGTCGGCTGGAAAAGGAGCGTATTTTCCTTTTCTTCCCCATTATCAAAGTTTCTGCTCCACCTCGATTTCCATGAAGGTCTCGATGATGTCGCCCACTTGGATGTCGTTGAAGTTGACAAGCGAGATACCGCACTCAAGACCGGTGGCCACTTCCTTGGCGTCGTCCTTGTAGCGCTTCAGGGCATCGATATTGGCGGTGTGCACCACGATGCCGTCGCGCACCACGCGGGCCTTGTCCTTGTTGTGCACCTTGCCGTCGGTCACCAGACCACCGGCCACAGTGCCCACTTTCGATATCTTGAACACTTGCTTCACTTCTATCTCGGCGGTCACGATTTCCTTCTTCACCTTGTCGAGCATACCCTGCATCGTCGACCTCACCTCGTCGATGGCGTCGTAGATGATGGAGTAGGTGTTGATTTCCACACCCTCGCGCTCGGCAAGCTTGCGGGCATCGGCCGACGGGCGGACCTGGAAGCCCACGATGATGGCACTCGAAGCCGATGCGAGCATCACGTCGTTCTCGGAAATCTGTCCCACGGCCTTGTTGATGACGTTCACCTGCACCTTCTCGGTAGAGAGCTTGATGAACGAGTCGGAGAGGGCTTCTATCGAACCGTCGGTGTCGCCCTTGACGATGATGTTGAGCTCGTGGAACTCGCCCAGGGCAAAACGGTGGGAGAGTTCGTCGAGACCCAGCGTCTTCGTGGTGCGGAGTCCCTGCTCGCGCTGCAGCTGCATACGCTTGTTGGTGATCTCGCGGGCCTCTTGCTCGGTGGGCATCACATGGAAGGAGTCGCCAGCGGTAGGAGCACCGTTGAGACCGAGGATGATGGCGGGCTCTGACGGCCCGGCTTCCTGTATGCGCTGGTTGCGCTCGTTGAACATGGCCTTGATGCGGCCGTAGCTGGTGCCGGCCACTACGATGTCGCCCACCTTCAGTGTACCATTCGATACGAGTACGGTGGATACATATCCACGGCCTTTGTCGAGCGACGACTCGATGATGGAGCCTGTGGCCTTGCGGTTGGGGTTGGCTTTCAGGTCGAGCATCTCGGCCTCAAGCAGCACCTTCTCGAGCAGGTCGTCCACGCCGATGCCTTTCTTTGCCGAGATTTCCTGGCACTGGTACTTGCCGCCCCAGTCTTCCACGAGCAGGTTCATGTTGGCCAGGTCCTCGCGTATCTTGTCGGGGTTGGCTCCGGGTTTGTCGATCTTGTTGATGGCAAACACCATGGGCACGTTGGCTGCCTGTGCGTGGGCGATGGCCTCCTTGGTGGTGGGCATCACCGAGTCGTCGGCAGCCACGATGATGATGGCGATGTCGGTGACCTGTGCGCCACGGGCACGCATGGCCGTGAAGGCCTCGTGACCTGGAGTGTCGAGGAAGGTGATCTGCCGTCCGTCGGGCAGCTCCACGTTGTAGGCTCCGATATGCTGGGTGATGCCTCCGGCCTCACCGGCAATGACGTTGGTGTTGCGGATATGGTCGAGGAGCGAGGTCTTGCCATGGTCCACATGACCCATCACGGTGACGATGGGTGCGCGGGGCACGAGGTCGTTCTCGTCGTCCTCTTCCTCGGTGATGGCGTTCTGTACCTCAGCACTCACATACTCGGTGGTGAAGCCGAACTCGTCGGCCACGATGTTGATGGTCTCGGCATCGAGACGCTGGTTGATACTCACCATGATGCCGATGCTCATACAGGTGCCGATGACCTGGTTCACACCCACGTTCATCATGGTGGCCAGCTCGCTCACGGTTACAAACTCGGTGAGCTTGAGCACCTTGCTCTCTGCCTTCTGCTCGGCGCGCTCCTCTTGCAGACGCTCCTGGATGGCCTCGCGCTTCTCCTTGCGGTATTTGGCACCCTTCTTGTTCTGGTTCTTGTTGGTGAGCCGGGCAAGGGTTTCCTTTACCTGTCTTGCCACATCCTCCTCGTTCACCTCGAGCGGGCGCTGGTTGCGCTTGCGGTTCTTGTCTTTCTTGTTCTTGTTGTTCTTGTTGCCCTGGGCTGCGCCGCCTTGGTTTCCACCGCCACCCTGGTTGTTGCCTCCTTGCACGTTCTGGCTGGCGGCATTGATGTCAACGCGCTCTTTGTTGATGCGTACGCGCTTCTTCTTCTCACCGTTCTGGGCACCGCCATGCTGCGACTTCTCCTCGCGCTCCTTGCGCCTCTCTTCCTTCGATTTCTTCTTCGGACGGGTGCTTTGGTTGATGGAGTCGAGGTCGATTTTGCCCAGCACGTTCACCTTGGGCGCGTTCTTCTGCTCGCTGACGAGGGTGAAAATCTTGTTTTCGGCAACGGGAGCCTTTGGCTCTTCCGGTACGGGCTGGCTTTCTGGCTCGGGCGTCTTCTCCACGACAGGCTCCTCCTTCGGCTGTTCGGCCACCTCGGGCTTCTTCTCCTCGGGTTCTGGCTGTTTGACCTCGGCGGGCTTGACGGCCTCGACAGGTTTCTCGGCGGGTTTTTCCACCACGGGAGCGGCCTCTGTTTTCTCTGGTTCAGGCTTCTTCTCCTCGGGTTGTGCAGCCACTGCTGCGGGTTGGGGTGCGGCCTTCTCTACCGGGGCTACGGCAGGAGCCTCGGCGGCCTTCTCTTTCTCAGGCTCGGCGGCGGGAGCAGCCGGGCGCTTGTTGAGTGCGTTGAGGTCGATTTTCCCAAGCGGCTTGTACTGGGGCCTGTTCTGTTGGAGCAGGATATCGGCATTGTGGCTCTCGGGCTCGGGCCGTTTCTTCTCCTTTGGCTTTTTGGGGAAAATTTTCTCGGCCTGTGTGCGCACTTCCTTGTCGCTCTTGAACTCCTCTTTCAGCGACTCATAGTGGTCGTCGTTGAGCTTGAAGTTCTGGTCGATCTTTGAGTCACCAAGGTCGAATTTCTTCGTAAGGAACTCCACTGCCGTCTGGAGTCCTATGTTCAGTTCTTTAATTGCTTTGCTTAATCTAATAGCCATTCTGTATTTACTGTTCTGTTTCGTTTTTTTTGATGCCACCCTGGGCACAGCTGGCCAGAGGTGTCGTTTTCGGGCAGTCATGACCCGGATAGGGCCAGCCTGTCGGTAGATGCTTTCAGGGTGAGCGCTTGCCGCTTAGTTCTCGAACTCTGCCTTGAGGATGTTGAGCACGTTGTCCACGGTCTCCTCCTCCAGGTCGGCTTTCTCTACAAGCATGTCTCTCGGGGCATTGATGACAGCCTTGGCGGTGTCGAGCCCGATGCGCTTGATGGAGTCGATAACCCACTGGTCGATCTCGTCGGCGAACTCGTCGAGGTAGATGTCTTCCTCGGCCTCGTTGTCCTCAATCTCGCGGAACACGTCGATGGTGTAGCCGGTGAGCATGGAGGCCAGCTTGATGTTCAGGCCGCCACGGCCGATGGCGAGCGACACTTCCTCGGGCTGCAGGTAGACCTCGGCCTTGTGGTTCTCCTCGTCGATGTTGATGCTCGACACCTTTGCCGGACTGAGCGAGCGCTGGATGTAGAGCTTGATGTTCGAGGTGTAGTTGATGACGTCGATGTTCTCGTTGCCGAGCTCTCTAACGATGCCGTGCACACGGCTTCCTTTCACGCCCACGCAGGCGCCCACGGGGTCGATGCGCTCGTCGTAGCTTTCCACGGCCACCTTGGCTCTCTCGCCCGGCATGCGTGCGATGTTCTTGATAGAGATGAGCCCGTCGTTGATTTCGGGCACCTCGCCCTCGAGCAGTCTCTCGAGGAACACGGGACTGGTGCGCGAGAGGATGATTTTGGGATTGTTGTTCTCGTTGTCAACCCTGAGGATGACGGCACGGATGGTCTCGCCCTTGCGGTATTGGTCGTTGGGAATCTGCTCCGACTTGGGCAGGATGAGCTCGTTGTTCTCGTCGTCGACGATGAGCACCTCGCGCTTCCATGTCTGGTATACCTCGCCGCTGATGATTTGTCCGACGCGGTCTTTGTATTTGTTGTAGAGGGAGTCGTGCTCGAGCTCCAGGATTTTCGAGGCCAGTGTCTGTCGCAGGTTGAGGATGGCCCTGCGTCCGAACTTGGCAAACTCGATGGTCTCGCTCACATCCTCGCCAATCTCGTAGTCGGGGTCGATTTTCTGGGCCTCGGAGAGCGAGATCTGCTTGTTCTGGTCTTCCACGTCGGTGTCAGCCACCACCACGCGGTTGCGGTAGATCTCGAAGTCGCCTTTGTCGGGGTTGACGATGACGTCGAAGTTCTCGTCGCTGCCGAAAATCTTTGCGATGACGTTTCGGAAACTTTCCTCGAGCACGCTGACAAGGGTAGTACGGTCGATATTCTTGTTCTCCTTGAACTCCCTGAAGGTCTCGATCATGTTGGGGGTCGCTTCTGTTGCTTTCTTTGCTGCCATAGCTTTATTTGAAACTAATTATATATTTTGTGTATTTTACTTCGTCCATGTTGAAGGCTTTGTCCACATCGGTGAGCACGGGCCTTTTCTTGCCCTCGGGCTTGATTTTCTCTTGTGTGGTGACGATGAAGTCTCTTCCGTCAACCGATTTGAGCACCCCTTTGGTCTTTTTGCCGTCGGCGCTGAGCACCTCCACTTCTTTTCCGATGAAGTTGAGGTATTGCTGGGGCACCTTGAAGGGCTGGCCGAGTCCGGCGGAGCCGACCTCCAGTTCAAAGTCTTCCTTGTCGCGGTCGAGGTGGTCTTCGATGAATTTGCTCAGTTCCACGCAGTCTTCTATCCATACGCCGTCGGCGTGGTCGATTTCCACAACGATTCTGTTGTCCTGGCTGATTTCGATATCTACGAGGAAGTAGTCTTTTCCCTCAAGCCATGTTTCCACTAAACTTTTTACGATACTTTTCTCTATCATGCTTCAAATGTTTAATAATGAAAATGAGGGGCTTTCTGCAAGCCCCTCATTCCACTGAACGATGCAAAGTTAGGAAAAAATGCTCGTGTGGCAAAATATTTCGTCGTTTTTTGTTCGAAATAGCATGGTTTTCTTGATTTTTGTCACGGTTTGGGCATCTCGCGGCCAAGGATTTTCCAATATTCCTGTGGGTTGTTGATGATTCTCACAGCCTCCTCCATCTGCTTGTCTCCTCTCAGGCTGTTCTCGATGGCGCCTGCCTGGTAGTAGTAGGCGGCCACGATGTCGTCGGCGAGGATCCGCTTCAGTTGAGCCTTGTTGTAGTCGAGGTCTTTCTCGATGTTGTGCTTGAGCTTTCGCTCCAGATTGTCGAAGTCTTCCTTGGCGTCATCATAGTAACCCTCAAATTTGGCGAGTTTCACCAGGTTCTGGAGATATTTCTCGGTCTCGTGGTCGTAGGTGAAGCCGCTGGCGATGACCTGGCGCTTGAACTCCTCGTAGTCGGCATCGGAGATTTCAAACTCCGATGGCTTGGCGATGGTGGGGTGCTTGGCGATGTATTCCACCTCGTAGTTGAGCAGCACCTCGGTGGAGTCGGCGCCCGATGTGGCGAGATAGTAGCCGATGTTGGGCAGCGAGTCGGCCTCCACCACCACGTCGGGGGTGATGCCACCACCGTCGCGCACCTCGCGTCCGTGAGCGGTATGGAATACTTTGGTGAGCGAGTCGGGGATGTGCTCGGTATACCCGCCCTGCGCGTGCCGGTAGTTGATGGCTTGTATGCAGCGCCCGCTGGGGATGTAGTATTTGTCGCTGGTGAGCTTGAGCGACCCGTTGTAGGGCAGGTCGACGCTGATTTGAACGAGTCCCTTGCCATAGGTGCGCGTGCCGAGGACCACGGCGCGGTCGAGGTCTTGCAGTGCTCCGCTGGTAATCTCGCTGGCACTGGCGGTCATGTCGCTCACGAGCACCACCACGGGCATCACCGTGTCGATGGGTTCCACCTTGGTCTTGTAGTCGATGTTGGAGCGTTTCATCTTGCCGCGGTTCGACACGATGAGCAGGTCTTTGGGCACGAACATGTTGACGATGCTCACGGCCTCGGCCTCCGAGCCTCCGCCGTTGCCACGCAAGTCGAGCACCAGTCCGCTGATGCCTTTCTCCTTCATTTCGATGAAGGCCTTGCGCACCTCTTTCGAGCAGTCTTCAGTAAACTGTTTCAGGTGGATGTAGCCCACATTGCCTTTCTGTATGCCGTAGTAGGGCACCGATGGGGTCTGCACCGTCTGGCGCGTGATTTTGAACTGCATCTTCTTCCCTGTGGTAGGACGCTGTATCTTGAGGATGAAGCTCGTGCCGGGGTCGCCTCTGAGGTGGTTGCTCACGTAGGTCACGTTCTTGTCGACCATCGACGAGTCGTCGATAGCGAGGATGATGTCGCCCTTTCTCAGTCCGGCCTTGTCGGCAGGCATGTCCTTGTAAGGCTCGTCGATCACCACCCGCTTGATTTGGGAATTATAGCGGATGATGGCGCCGATACCAGCGAACTTGCCCGTATACATCTCCTTGAGCTCTTTCATGTTCTCCTCGGGGTAGTATTCGGTATAGGGGTCCAGACTGCGGAGCATGGCTTTGATGCCGGTACCGATCACCTCCTTGGCGTCGAGCGTGTCGACGTACATCATGTCGAGGTTCTTGTAGATGCTGTTGAACACGTCGAGTTGTTTCTTCACCTCGAAGTTGCGGTCGCTATCGGTTTGTGCCACTGCCATGTTGCTGACGGCGAGGGCTATCATGCACAGCAGGATAAGCTTTGTTTTCATGAGCGGTGCTAATTTTGGTGGTGCAAAAATACATTATTATAGTGTTATTCTGCCATAAAACGATGAAAATTTAGGTTATTTTTCAAAATCAGCATATTTTTTCCCGAAAAAGTTTGGTGGAATAAAAAAAAGGAACTACTTTTGCAACCGCAATCAAAAAAACTGCTTCAGTAGCTCAGTTGGTTAGAGCACCTGACTGTTAATCAGGGGGTCGTTGGTTCAAGCCCATCCTGAAGCGCCAAAGAAAGAGTTCTGTAGGTCAATGACTTACGGGACTCTTCTTTTTCACATATTTCAAATTTGCACCCAATTTGCACCCATTTTTGAACGATGCGCCCATCTGCACCCACAACTTTGCAGAATTCTCACAAAAAATTCTGCAAAAGATAATCTATGCAGAGCGTTGTCAAGTTCTAACGTTGACAAGTTGAAAATACATATGGGATTTCAACCGTCAACAAGCATTTTTACCCACGAAGATTACTTGTTCTTTGTTTTTGACAGTATCCTTATTCGCTCTTTATAATTTAGTAATCCTTTTGCCCTCGGTGAAGATTTATCAACCTCCTTTTCAATGGCAACAACAAATTTATCAGTAACTGTCAAAGAGTTATTCAACATTCTTACGCCTGTCACATCTGTAATTCCAGATTTGTATGTCGTCTTCCCTTGGGAAATCTTAAATCCATAAGAAGTTATTGTTTCTATTATTTTCGGCACTACGTGCTTAAAATCTGTCTGCGATGACATGGTCACGTCATCCACAAATGTTGTGAATCTCAGTCCTTCACGTTTTGCTATGGTTTGTAAAGCCACACCTGTTGGTATAAACACCAAATTGGCAATTGTTGTTGATGTGGGCGCCCCTTGAGGGAGATGTCCATTATAGGTTGTCAGCTTTGTTAGCATGGATGAAACGTCACGCGAAAACCCTACTCTCACAAACATTTCATACACTTTTTTATTTGTAATAAATGGAAAGAAATCTTTCAGATCAGTCTGAAATACATATTTCTGCCCTTTGTGGAAACGTGCATTTCGGATATTATCACGAGATTTGATACCTCCAAATGCATACTCTGGCATCCGAATATTATCAACCAAGTATTTGTTGATTCGCTTTTGAATTTCCTTCAGTTCATCTTTTGGCGGGTTTATAACCCTTGTCCAAAATTCTCCATATTTCTCTTTATACTGCTGCTTGTTTCGCCTTTTGTTTCCAAGTTTGTCTGTTTTATAGCGATGAAACTCCGTATAAAACTCTTTTGTATGCTTAGCAATATAATTCACACGCTCTACACTCTTGTGCAGAACGTAAGAACATAATATATCGTTTTTCTGTATGAGCATAAAAAATAAGTAGGGATGTTACCAGCCAAGCCAACTCAAAATTAACAATGCAAGTTTTGCGATGAAACCAAGGGCGAGTATAAACTCAACACACTTACGAAACATTTTCCACAAACCTTTAAAGATTGGACCGAGTCTTTTTCGACCTCTCTTTTTACCATTATTTAAAAGAACGACTCTCCTGCTGGAGATGGAACAACGGCTCTTTGAGCCAAGGGGCCAGAAACCTTGTCTCTGCTCCTCATGATAAAAAATAAATCTGCGCATAATAGTACACATTTAAATTTTAAGTTTAAATTAAGGCGACGTGGCCCGTGTCCTATTTGCAACGTCACGCAATGTCCTATATGCGCTGTTCCTGTTCCATCCCCCTTATTCCGTGTCCTTTAAACTTAGAGCAAAAAGACACAACAAATCGATTAATGACAATAAACAACTCGTCGTTTCTGTCAAATCAACTTTTCTGCCGAAGTGCTATGAACAAGAGCGTAGTCTCGAACGTAAGCAATTAAAGCAGTCCTGATGGGCCAAAGACCTATTCGGTTGTGAAACTAAATTCACTTCATGAACTAAGCATAGCGTGACTATTTATCATTTCAAAGAGCGAGATTGCAAAGGTAATTCTCTTTTCTTGTATTTGCTAAAAAAACTCGTTAAATAATTTTAAATCGCTCGGTCGTATAATTTGCTTCGTAGACCTTTAGGTACTTAACGACTTATTTCTTTTTCCGCTTATCTCCCTGCTGAATCCTGTACCTTGTTGAGCGGATGGCCTCTTGGGTGATGCCCATGATGCGGCGCACGTCCTTGTCTTCCAGCCCCATTTCGTAGAGGATGAGGAAGAAGGTGTTGTGGGCGGTCTTGGGAGCGTATTTCTTCTGGATGCGACAGAATGCGGGGAATTCGATGGCCTTGTAGTAGTTGATGAAGCATTTGTAGTCGCCGTTCGACCAGCCGGAGGTCGTTCCTCCGTTCTTGATGTCTTCATAGAGCAACTTGCCTTTTAAAAGACTCGGTGATTCCTGTTCTATCAGTTCGCTGATTTTTTCGTTCAATTCCTCTATCTGTTCTGCTGCATCAGTATTGTCTTGTTGATTCTTCAGTTGAGCTATCTCGTTGACATAGTTATTGATAATCATCTGCTTCTCGGCGAGTGCTACCTGTCCTTTCGCCCTTTGTTTCGCCATACGATAACGGGCATAAAGACCAAAGAGTACGAAAGCGATTCCTACCCATATCATTTTCCGTTGATGAGCCTCCTGTTCCACCTGTGTGTCAAACTTTCGCTGATACTCTAGTATTGTATGATTCATTTGGGCTTTATGGAGGCTATCTGAAATGGCCATCATGCGATACAGTTTCTGCTCGGCACCCTCCAGGTTTTGATGCTCAATGTCGTACTGCAGCAGATGATACAGGATTTTACGCTTCGGCCAGTTGTCGTTTATCGCGTTCGCTTTTAATCTGAGCAAATTAGCATACTCAGCGTCACCTTTCTTATGATATATCCATGCCAGGTCCTCATAAGCGACAGCGGTCTCTTTTATTTTCAGCGACTGTGCCAGATAATCCTCGGCTTCCTCGTAACGCCCCACGGACATATAGTTGTAGCCGATGTTCGATAGGAAGATGGGACTAAAGTTCTCGCCATCAGATTTGATGAGGTCATCCAAATAGGGAATCATCTGATCGGTATAGTAGGCGGCACTATCCACCTGCTCCATAAAAGCAAATGCCTGGGCTATTTCCGAATATGTATAACCTATCGTACTCCTTCTGCCAACACGCAGGGCATAGCCGAGGGCTTTCTTTTCGTAGTCCAGCGTCAGTTGATAGTTGGCAGTCCTTTCGTTTACAAGTGCTAAGGCATCGTACACCTTACATTTCAGCCAGTCGCTCCCCGTCTGTTCCACCTGTTCCTCGGCCAGTTTCAGCGTCTCTATCGACTTTTGCCAATCCTCCTGGTGCATGTACTGATTGGCCAGATAGTAATAACTGTCGGTCAGCCGTTCCTTGTCGCCCGTCCGTTTGTAATAGCGGATGGCCTCGTTAATCAGCGAGATGGGTCATCAGCAGATTGTAATAGGCGCGGTCGGCCTCTTTCTTGAACGAAGCCGCGTCGTATGAGGATATAATTTGGTAGGCCGAGTCGTTCTTCTCTGCCCACAGCAGAGAGTCAATTTCTGCCAGTTCCTGTGCCGTCGGCTTTCCGCCACAGCCTATGAGCAGTGCCACAAGGGGCAACCACCAGACAAGTTTCTTTAGTTTCATACAATTTTATTTTGAGTGCAAAGTTACGAAGAAATATGTGTTCTCAGCCATGTTTTCACCCGTTTTAACCGTTTCACGGCCTCGCAAAACCGTTGTTTTTTTCTACAAATTCGATGGCAGCGATATTCTAAACGCTTATCATTCAACATCTTGAATACGTTTTTCCGCAAAACGGCACGGAATGGCGCTTATCCCTTAATTTCCTTTGTCATGTTAGGTCATTTGGCTACTTTTGCACTCAAAAACGAAAGTAATAACAAAGAATTATGAAAAGAATAATCCTATCAATCACGCTTGCTGCCCTAACAATGGGTGGAGCAGCACAGAACACAGACAGTACACACGTCAATAATGATACTGTAAAAGTAACCTCTGGTAATCTTTCGAATCCAGAGTTTAAGGGTGGACAAAAAGCACTGAAAAAATTCCTGTCAAAGAATCTGGAATACCCTGAAGTTGCGGCCAATTATAGCGTGGAGGGCAGCGTCATAATGACGTTTGTCGTTGGTGAGGACGGCTCTTTGTCAGACATCTCAGCCCACGACTGCAAGATTGAGCGTTTCAACACGACCAAGTTTTCACAGGAAACCGAAAGCCGTCAAAAGGAATTGAAAAAACAGTTTGCCCTATTGTTTGCAAAAGAGGGCGCTCGCGTCATTCGCAAGATGCCGAAATGGACTCCAGGGACACTCAACGGAAAGGCTGTGCGCATAAAATTCGACCTGCGCATTAGTTTTATTGACCCAAATAAGTGAACACCAGAAAATCCTCGTACCCTTGCTTCTGATTAACAAAACTGATAAATCGGAATTTAAAACATAGTAAAAACATATGAATAAAAAATTATTAGTATCTTATGCTGTAATCATTGCTATACTCATTATTTTATGGCTGTCTTTCCCGGAGAAACCTAAATTACTTGGCGTTTTATGGCTGTCTTTCCCGGAGAAACCTAAATTACTTGGCGTTTGCTCGAGTGTATTGGGTCTAATAGGGTTGTATTTGAACTATTGTGTATCACGGGGACAGGGAATTTGATATGTTTTTGAGTCTTCTTGTGACGCTGAAGCCAACGGCTGAAAGTTTGGACAGTTGTCTGATTCCAGCTCCTTTTTGGTTCACGGGGGACGGTTCTCGTGTTCCACTTTTTGCCCTGTTGATAGTGCCATAGTTGATTCCGGTGATTCTGAACAGTTGCTGTAACGTCACTCCCATGAGGCAGAGCTGCCGCAGGATGTCATCGCGTGGTTCGAACACCGAACGGAATGCCATGACGAATAGACGATAGGTTCTTCATCCTCGGATAGTTCACGAGAACCGTCCATATGATGCTAGAACCGTCCATATGATTCTGTTGAAACACAAACGTTGACTAACTGCGGTATTGCTTGCGCGACCAGGTGGAGAGGCGCTTGCCGGTCTCCCATGTCTTCTGCAGTTCGAAGCGCATGTGCCGCCGTCGCTTGTCGAGTTCGGTCCAATACTGGTAGAAATCGTTGAGCATCTCACGGTCGTAATGGTCGGCAAAGGGCACCATGCTCTGGTAGAAGTCGCTCTTCCTCTTTTCGAGGGTGGGGGAGGAGGCCAAAGAAACTTTTTTCTTTGTTTCTCCGCTAGGAGAAATTTCTTTTTTATTGATATCATTATCAATATCATTATCATTATCTGCTATTTTTGCTATCGCTTGCATAGCATTGCTATCGTTTGCTATACCAATAGTAGCGGCGGCATCATCGGTAGTGGCAGGAAGGGCTGCGGCAGCAGCAAGAGGGGCTGTGTTATCTTCGGCAGCAACGGATGGGGCATGGATGTCTTCCTCTGCCATTTTGTTGTCGTTGTCGTTATCATTGTCTATGCTGAGGTCGTCGGCAGGGGTTTCGACCTTCTGCCATCGTTTGGCCAGGCCCTTTCGCCCTGCCTCGCTCCGTTTTTGACAGGCAGAAGCGCATTGTTCCTTGTCGTAGTCGAATTGCAGCCGCCATTCATTGAAGATGATGGCCACGGCAAGGTTGGGTTCCTCGTCGGGCACCTCGCCCTGACCGGCGTAGAGATAGAACTGCCGGATAAGCCGTCCGAGTTCCTCGTTGCTAAGGAGTGATGACATCCGGATGGTGCTCTCGTGGATGATGAAACTCTGGTTTTCTGCATTGGGGTATTTTTGCTGTCTTTTCATGGTGATGTTGGTTGATGCCGTTAAAAAGTCATGTATTGATGAAATGGCACAAAAATAAGCGGCATTTTCACCAATACCGTGTCATTTTCGTATACCCGTGCAGTATTTTTGTTTGGAATCAAGAGGGGGAACGGGATTCATGGATCACAAGAATCGTCCGCATGATCCATGAGAACCGTCCCCACGGTCCTATCCAGAATCCAATCGTCTATTTCAGACGTATGAGTGTTGATCCTGTGGTATGTCGATGGCTGGTGGTGAGTTGCACGGCATAAAGGCCTGCGGGCAATGAACTCAAGTCTGCCGACATGTCGCTGTCAAGGAGCATGGAGCGCACCATGCGGCCATCGGTAGTGTAGATGGAAAGAGAAGCCGGAGAGTGGGATAAGGGTGCCGCGTCGGTGAGGTGTACGCTCAGCCTGCGGTCCTGAAGAGAGAAACGCGCCTGGGCAGGTTGCTGCTGCGACAATTCAGGTATGGAGTTGGGCAGGTCGAGGATGTAGAGCAATCCTTTGTAGACATCAATCTGTCCATGGCCATAGATGTTGTTGGGATAGTCCAGATTCTCTTCTGGATGAGTGCAAGTGTGAGCGAAAACATCCTTGATCTGCTCCGTGGTCAGGGTGGGGTTGGCCTGCAGCCAGAGCGCAATGGCTCCGGCCACCACGGGCGTGGCCATCGAAGTGCCACTCTGTGCCGTGTAGTAATAGGTCTTGCCGTTGTAGATGACTTTGTCGGTGAGTTCCTTGCGCAGTTTGTCGGTGATTTCCACATAGCTGTTGAAGGCCGCGTTGATGCTTACTCCAGGAGCCGTCACGTCGGGTTTCGTCAGTTCCTCATAAGTGGGTCCTTGCGAGGAGAAGAGGGCAATCTGTCCTTTTTCCTTCGGGGCAAACTCATCCATGTCGGTATTCATGTTGCCATCGATATTCCGGAACGATGACTTGTAGCCTGTGGCACCCACGGTGATGAGTCCCGGAAGCGTGCCGGGCCACCAGACGGAATGGCCTGGCTGGGCAAAACAATAGGCATCGACCCCTGTAAGATTGACAAACGGACAATATTTGATATCGGAATAGACCCATGCCGGCGAGTCGCTGGTGAGCAAGAAAAGGGCACCGCAGATCACCATATAGACTGGCGAAGGCAATTGGCCATGCACGTGAAATACGTCGCCTCGCTCATCCACGAAGTCGCTTTTCCATACTTTCAGACTCACATTGCCCACGAAGTCGCTTTTCCATACTTTCAGACTCACATTGCCCAGTGTGGTGGTGGTTTCAAGCGAGCAAGTGTCGCCCGAGAGCTGCAACACACTGTCGGTTCTGAAACTTATGGTGTTGTCGATCGTGAAGCCTGCAAGTCGTAGACCGAGGAAATCGAGGCGCACGTTCTGGTTGCCAGGAGTGACGATGTCCATATCAATAATGTCGCCACCTCCCACGCCATTGACCATACCCGCACCGGCATGCATCACTCCGGAAGGTTTCTCCAGATAGGAGGTCCTGTTGCCATCGTTGCCCGCGCAGACCACGATGATGCGCCCAGGACCCGTCAGCGACTGCAAGGCCTCGCTCTCCAGCACGCGTTGCTTGTCGAACGTGTAACTCTCGCCATTGCTGAAGTTCACCACACAGGGCTTGCCGTCTTTTTCGGCCTGGTCGAAGATGTATTTGAATCCAAGCACACAGTTGGCCGAAGTCTGCTGGTCGGGGGCTTCGAAGTCCTCTGGATACGAGTTGAAGTGCACAGCGTAGATGTCTGCATCAGGAGCCATCCCCGGATATTTGCCATCGACGGCATGTCCGGCCATGATTCCCATGACATGGGTGCCATGAAAACTGGCATTGGGATGATGCGTTCCTCCGTAGGCGGCGATGTCTTCGGTAGAGGTCATGGCATGGCCCATTGTGCCGTCTTCGTTCTGCCAGCAGAAGTCATAATAGTAACGGGCCCTCAACTGGCCGTTGGCATTGAGGAAAGCAGGATGGGTGAAGTCGTAGCCATTGTCGAAAATGCCGGCTGCCACGCCCTCACCGGTAAATGCCTGTGGCAACGACTCACCACTGTATACAGGGGTGGCGTTCACCTGTCCCGGTGTCACATCCATGGCTTGCCGCACCATCGGCTCGGCCTCTATACGTTCCACTCGGGAGTCTGTGGAGAGGGCTCCCAACGTGGAGTAAGCCACATTGACGATGTAGATGCGGCCAATGCTGTCGATGACATCGACCCCATACTGCCTGGCCACCTGTCGCATATCGCCGTTAGTGAGTGTCATCAGCACGCTGACGGATGTATGGGAGGACCTTGGCGAATGGTGAATCCTGTCTGTTTGGTGCTGGCTAAGGAGCGACACAAGATGCCTTGACATCTTGCTGAAATCGGCAGGAGGTTGCGCAATAATACCATTGAAGGCGATCAAAGCCAGCAGAAAGAGAATGGACGTTTTCTTCATTGGGGTATGCAAAATGAAATAGAGCCTCATAGCCCAGGTTAGTCTTTGTCGCAAAAATACTTTATTTGGGGTTGCCTTGCAAGTCTTTCAGTGAGAAAATGGCCATGTGTCGCCAAATCGGGGATATCTATTTTGTGGGGAAAAAATGTGGTAATTCTGTTTGCAAAGACACACATTTCCACAATTACAGTTGGCGTGTTACAGACATAAAGGTCCAGGCGATTGAGATTAATCGTTGTTAGCCTAATATCCAAATCGGCCAAGCCTTGTCATTCGACAGGGCGTGGTACGACATGCCCTTGCGCTCGTCGGTGCGGTCTCGCCCCATGAGCGGTAATGCTTGGTCTCGAAGGGAAATCTTTATGCATGGCGGATAAAAAGTTCAAGTTTCACAACCCTCGGTTTCATGTTGTTCAGTAGCCAATGGAGCAAGATAAAAGGCTCTTTTTGATGAAATCGGACAGAGAAAAAAGGCGATTCGGCCGTTTGTCCGATATTCCATTCTTGGTCTGATGCGTTTTTGGTGTTTTGTGGAAAAATGTTTGGAACGTGGGCAAAACCGGTGGTATCTTTGCAATGTCAAAAGACAACAAGTGAAATAGAAATGACATGGTTTTGATTCATATATTTAGGTTTATTTTAGGTTATTAGGTTTTAGGTTAGTATGGTAGTGTTGATTTGCATGGTGGTAAATTGAGAATTAGGAATCCATCAGCATATTGATTACAAGCGGTGCCACAGGCGTGTGGCACCGCGCTTTTTTTGTGTTGTCTTCGGCTTTCGATCATTTGCTGCTTCGCGGTGAATATAGGATGCGGAAATGGAAATAAAAATTTCAACTTTCTCAAGTTGAATGTTTAATTGATATTCAGGTATTTTCTTCTTTCTGTGTGGACAGAAAGAAGAAACAAGAAAGAACCGCGAACACGCTCCGCCGTC
>ONSV01000066.1 GCA_900320585.1 uncultured Prevotellaceae bacterium
AGTATGATGTTATTGTTCTTTCTTCCGTCGATTGCCCAGGCCAGAATTCCAAGGGCATTTTCCGATAATCTATTCTATAAGGTGCAAAGGTAGTGAAAGCCGAAGACAATGCAAAACAAAAGACGAAGTATTTTGTTTTGCATTGTTGAGGCGCATCCTACCTTCGAGCGAAGCTCAAAGACGATTAAGTGAGCGAAATGCCAAATTTATTTGACCCGTACGGATGAAAACGACCTGTGGACGGGTCTTGTCCACTGCAGATCCAATGATGTGCACACCACCATTATCTATGTTCGTAATAGTCTATACCATTCTGTCAGGGGCCGTAAAAACGACATGTAGCCCCAGTGAAAACCGAGCCTCTACACCTGTATTTTTAGTTTTTTTAAAAGAAATTTCGATTTTTGTTAAAAACATGTTGTAGAGCATAAAAAATAATTTGTGGCAAATCGGAAAATCCATTACTTTTGCCACTGTTATCCTGAATACAATCTTTTTACCTTAAAAAGCTAATACCTATTGAGATTGAAGTGCCTCCTCTGTGAAGAGGGGGCGCTTCGTTTGTGGTAGGTAGTGTTTTCAAGGAGTTCAGGAGTACAGAAGTTGCAGGAGTTCAGACAATACCACAGCCAACCACCATTGAGCCAAACGAGGTGGATTCGGGCTATTGTCTGAACTCCTGCAACTCTTTAATTTTATTACTTCTGATATTCTTTCAGAAATTTACTTTTTGATTCCCCGTGCATTGAGGGCTTGGTGGTAGCGCTGTGCGTTGGCCTGGTGCTCTGCCGAGGTGCGGGCGAAGTTGTGTGTGCCGCTGAAATCCTCTTTGGCGCACATATAGATATAATCATGGTGCTCATAGTTGAGTACGGCATCCAGGTCCTCGGCCATGGGGATGCGGATGGGTCCGGGAGGCAGGCCCTCGTATCTATAGGTGTTGTAGGGGCTGTCGGCAGTTCAGGCGGTTCAGATAGAGGCCGGCCACGGTGGGCTTCTCTTGTGTGGCATGAGTCTCCTCGGTCACGATGCTGGCCAGCGTGCTCACCTCTACCTGGGTGAGGCCCAAGGCTTTCGCTTTCGCCTGGCGGTCGTTGTTCCAGAACCGGTCGTACTCCTTCTTCATTCTGTCGAGGAACTCGTCTATCGATACCGTCCAGTACATATTGTACGAGTCGGGAATGAACATGGCGGCGATGGTCTGCTTGTTGAACCCGTATTTCTGGCATACGGCAGAGTCGGTGAGCGCATTGAGCAGCTCGGTGCTGTCGAGCTCCAGTTTGTTCGACACAGCCACGGCCAGTTTGTCGAGCGTGCGTGCCGAGGGGATAGGCACGTTGAGCGGGTTCTGCTCGCCCCTCTTCAGTTTGTTGAAGAGGCTTTTGGTACTGAGGTCGGTGGGCAGCTCATACCGTCCGCGCACGATGTTGCCGTCGTAGTCGCGCCAAGAGGCCAGGGTCTCGAATGCCTTCAGGGCATGGGGTTTTCCCCATTGTGCGAGTTTGGTGTATACGGAATCGATATTGTCGTCGCGGTCGATATACAGCACTTTTTTCTCCGTCTCTTTCGAGAATGGGGTGAGCATGAAGTAGTAGTATATGCCGAAAGCGGCGATGGCCAGGACGACCAATGTGAGAATAATGCCTTTTTTCATTTTACCAGTTAGTTGTTGTTATGTTTCTGCAAAGGTACGAAAAGTAGTGTGGAGAACAAAAAGAACTGATTCTTTTTTTATTTCGAGTAACGGATTGAGGGGCACAAAATGAGTACCTTATTGTCCGATCGACCGGATAGGGAGCGGTTGCATGAGGTTGTGACAAATATAAATGCTCTATGAAGAATGGGCAGTTTACGCTGTAGATTGCTCTCCCCCGAAAACTGTAGGAGGATGTTGTGTCAAAATAGAAATGTCCCATGAAGAATGGTCGGTGCTTGCTGTAGGGACGCAGCATGCTGCGTCCGCCCGAAGAAAGCCCCAGATGAATGCCTTTTATACATAAAAACAGGCATTATTGTTCAGCCATACCGCTGGCGGACGCAGCATGCTGCGTCCCTACAGCGAACACTGGCCTATTTTGACACAACCTCGCCTGAAGAATGCCCCGAAAGAATACCTCAAACACATAAAAATGTAGCATTATTGCTCTGTCATACCGCTGGCGGACGCAGCGTGCTTTGACCCCCTCCTACTCCCCCGTTTGTCGGGGGAGAGCAATCTACAGTGTGCACCAACCATTCTTCATCGGACATTTCTATTTTAACACATCCTCTACTGCCAGGTGAGCGAAATGCAAAAAAATCTCAGCCTTTCAGGACAGCATTTTCGATGTTTTGTTTCATTTGTCGCATATTCGCTTTTGTGTCTTATCAACTTGGGCGTTATTTAATGAAAAACCTTTCAGGATGATGAAAAATGCCCTATATTCGTAACAGAAAAGCGACACCTCGGCCATTCAAGCAATTTTGATTGCGCTCGGTTAGCTCTTTCTTCGCAAAGACAAAAAAGACAGGTCCGCCTGTCGGAGTGAGACAACAAAATAATAAAACAATAAAAAATAACGACAATGAAAACAATGACTGTCCCCCCCGTTGTAGCATTAGAGTACGAAAAGGTGACTTTTGCTGCCAAGTTTAAGAAAACGATCTCCAAACTCATCGACTCCTACAAGGTTATCTGCTATTTCACCACCGCGACGTATGTGGATTCGAAGTTGCGGCAGACCTGACGCAAGAGAGATGCATAATGTTCTCAATAAGCTTTGAGAAATCTTGAACGAACACGGGCGAAATCTATGCCATTTGGGTAGATTTCGCCCTTGTTCTTTTCTCTCCATTATCATCGTCAGATAGCCCCGACACCAAGTCCATCCTTTTTGCGATTCATCGCCACCGACTTGCCAGGCATCGATATCGTGAAAATGCCATTTTTTTGCCTAACAGATACACTGTTTCGATTATTTTTCCTACATTTGCTATCGTATATCGTGTGATGCCCCGTAAACGGGTAGGACGATGATTGAAAAAATACTGAGATATGAAAAAGAATGAAAAGATATATCGTTGCCTCCCCTGTGTGCTGGTGACGGTGGCGATGCTGGCATGGATGCCGGATGTGTCGGCACAACAGTTCGAATACCCGGAGTATCCTGATATGCCATATATTGCAGTAAGAAGCCAGGGCAACCGCCCTGTCATATCCGACTTCGTCACGGCCTTCCTCAACCACTCTAAAGAAAAGAAGTTCTACGACAAGGTGTACGGCGAATGGCAGCGGTATCAGCAGAAGAAACCACTGAGCAAAAACACAAGCATCATCCTGGATGTGAAAAACGGGTATATGCGCTATCAGATTATCCATCCGGAAGAGCGTGACACCGTGGTGATGGAGATGTGCTTCTGGAACTGCGCCGACGGCAAGCGTAAACTGGTATGCGCCAACACCTACTTGGCGATGGAGGGTGACTACGGCTGGGATGATTATGTAGGGACGTATTTCTTCGTCTACGACAATAAGACGAAGAAGATGAGGGAAGTCTATGCCGAGGATATCGGTGCGTTGTACGACGGCGACGGCCTGAGCGTGTTCTTCCTCCCACGAAAAGGAAAGGATATCAAGGTGTCGGCAGCCGGTGGAGGAGATCGATGGAACGAGGTGCTGGAATGGGACGGTTATCAGTTCTGCTCAAGGAAAGTGCCATGATATGAGTGGGGTGGGGCATCCACCCTACTTGCCCTTTTGTGCATTTAGTCCTTCTTCTTCCTTCTTCTCCTTCTGTTTCTCTTTTTCCTTCTCTTTGGCTTTTGCCTTCTTGTGTTTCTTTGCCTTGATTTCCACAATCAAGGCGATGATAGCCACGATGACGCCGATGAAGCCGACCGCGAGGTTGATCAGGTCGAAATTTTCTTTTCCAAAAGAGATGAGCCAGTCCATTTTCTTCGTGCTAAGCGGTGAGAGGATTGTACATGAGGGTAAGCGAAATCACTTTCCCCATTGTGGCAAAGGTATATAAAATCGGAGGCAGAACAAAATTATAATCAGGTTTTTTGCAAAGAGGTAAGGAATAAACCCATTTAAAATTTGGTTTTTCGCTCGCTTAATTGTATTTTTGCTACATGTTCTAGATATTCTAGAGATACTAGATATTCTAGATATCCTAGTCACCCTAGTCATCCTAGTCATCCTAGTCATCCTAGTCATCCTAGTCACCCTAGTTATCCTAGTCATCCTAGTTATCCTAGTCATCCTAAGTAATATCGCTATGAAACTCAAATTCAGCATACACTACAGCACAGCCTGGGGGCAGAGCCTCTTCGTGACCATCACTTACCACACCAATGGCCAGCGCTCACGCAACTACCTTTTGCCCATGGTCACCGACGACGGGGAGGTGTGGACCCTCGAGACCTCGGTGATGGAGTCGCGGCAGCGGCCCGTCACCTCCATCACCTACGCCTACCAGGTGATGGACAGCGAAGGCCACCTCTTGCGGCGCGAGTACGACAAAGTGCCGCGGCGGTTCGCTTTCGACAGCGCACGCGACTACTATTTCCCCGACCTCTGGCGCGACGAGCCCCTGCAGAGCCATCTCTACTCCGAGGCCTTCGGAGTGGCCACCCGTCACCAGCGCCATGAGGAGGTGAGGGCCGAGCGGGTGCCCCTCTTCCGCCGCACCATCGTCTTCCGTGTGTCGGCCCCCCAACTGCTCGAGGGACAGTCGCTGGGTATCTGCGGCAGCCATCCCGCCATCGGCTGCTGGAACCCGTCGCGGTTCCACCGCATGACACCCATCGGCGATGCTGCCGCTCGAATACAAATATGTGGTGATCGACGACAAGACCAACCAGCTCGAGGCTTGGGAGGAAGGGGAGAACCGCACCACGCTCGACGCCGAGGTGGGCGACGGACAGGTGCTCGTGCTCTACCGCGAACCCCTGCGCCTGAAGGAACAGGTGTGGAAAGCCGCCGGCGTGGCGGTGCCCGTCTTCTCGCTGCGGTCGGAGCACTCCTTCGGCGTGGGCGACTTCGGCGACCTGAAGCGTATGGCAGAATGGGCCGCACAGGTGGGCATGAAGGTCATCCAACTGCTGCCCGTGGCCGACACTACCAGCACCCACTCCTGGACTGACTCGCACCCCTACAACGCCATCTCGGCCTTTGCCCTGCATCCCCACTATATCGACCTCGCCCAGTTGCCACCGCTCACCGACGAGACGAAGATGGTGGCCTTCAACCGGCAGCGGCGCGAACTCAACGCCCTCGACTACAGCGACTACATGGCCGTAGACAAGGTGAAGATGGGCTATGTGGATAGCGTGTTCGAGGAGCATGGCGCCACCACCCTCGCCACGGCCGAATACCAGCAGTTCGTCAGCGACAACGAGGAGTGGCTCGTGCCCTATGCCGCCTTCTGCATCCTGCGCGACAGGCACCACACCTCGCGGTTCACCGACTGGGGCGAATATGCCGAATACGACAACAGCCGCGTGCGCGAACTGTTGGAGCAGGAGGCTGCCGAACGCGACAAGATATTCTTCGTGCAGTATCACCTGCACCTCCAGTTGCTCGGCGCCGCGCAGTATGCCCACTCGCTGGGCGTGGCCCTCATGGGCGACCTGCCCATCGGCGTCTACCGCGACAGCGTGGAGACCTGGCGATACCCGTCGTTCTTCGACTTTGACTCCCAGATGGGCACACCTCCCGACAGCGAGTCGTATCACGGACAGAACTGGGGATTCCCCAATTACCGGTGGACCGATTCCAACGACCGCCTCGACACCACCACACGCCACGGCATCTTCGCCTGGTTCCGCAGTCGCATGAGGCACATCCAGCAATACTTCGACGCCATCCGCATCGACCATGCCGTGGGCTACTTCCGCATCTGGGAAATACCAAGCGATGCCGTGCTGGCCAATATGGGCCGTTTCGCTCCCGCACTGCCCATGAGCGAGGAGGAGATATCGCGCTACGGACTGCCCTTCCGCAAGGAGCTGCTCACCCGTCCGTTCATCAACGACAATATCCTGCGGCGCATCTTCGGCATCCACGAGGCGTATGTCAAGGAGCACTTCCTCGTGCAGAAACCCTATGGGCTCTACGCCCTGCGCGAGGAATACGACACGCAGGTGAAGGTGCGCAACTACTTCGGCGGGCGCAACGACGAGAATAGCCTCTGGATTCGCGACGGACTCTACCGGCTCATCGCCAACGTGCTCTTCCTCGAGGACCTGCACCATGCAGGCCTCTACCACCCCAGGTTCATGGCCTACAACGAGCCCGTGTACGAGGTGCTGGGCGGTGAAGAGAAAGACGCGTTCATGCGGCTCTACAACAACTATTTCTATGAGCGGCACAACGACTTCTGGGCCGCCCAGGCCGACATGAAGCTCAGTGGCATGCTCGCCGAGACGAGGATGCTCCTTGTGGCCGAGGACCTGGGCATGCTGCCCCACTGCGTGGCGCAGGTGCTCGAGCAGCATCGCATCCTCTCTACCGAGATACAGAGCATGCCGAAGCAGTTCGGACTGGAGTTCGCCCATCTCGAGGCCAACCCCTACCGCAGTATGACCACCCTCTCCACCCACGACATGCCCACGCTGCGCCTGTGGTGGGAGGAAAACATGGGGCGCGCCCAGCGCTACTATGCCACCATGCTCCAGCGCATCGGCCGTGCGCCCCAGCAGTTGCCGGCCCATGTCGCCGAGGAGATCATTGCCCGCCAGATCTACTCTCCTTCGATGCTCTGCGTGCTCGCCCTGCAAGACTGGCTCTCCATGGACAATGACCTGAGGGGAAAACGCGCGGCCGACGAGCGCATCAACTCGCCCTACGACATGTATAACCAGTGGAAATACCGCATGTCCACGACGATAGAGCAGCTCATGGAGGCTTCGAAATACAACCACAAACTCAAGACGATGATTACGCGGAGCAAACGATGAACCACTACAACCACTACGACGTATATATCTTCGACCTCGACGGTACGCTGCTCGACACCTTGGCCGACCTGGCCTCAAGCTGCAACCATGCCATGCGTGCCGTGCGACTGCCCGAGCACAGCACCGACGACGTGCGCCGCTTTGTGGGCAACGGCGTGAGGAAGCTCATCGAGAGGGCCGTGCCCGACGGTGACCGCAACCCGCTCTTCGAACCAGCCCTCGCCATCTTCCGCCAGCACTATCTGGAGCACAGCCTCGACACCACGAAACCCTACGACGGCATCATGCCGCTGCTCAGGGAACTGAAGGCAAGGGGCAAGACCGTGGCCGTGGTGAGCAACAAGTTTGATGCGGCCACGAAGGCGCTCTGCCAGCACTTCTTCAGCGGACTGGTGGATGTGGCCATCGGCGAGAGTGAGCACGTGCGCAAGAAGCCTGCCCCCGACACCGTGCTCGAGGTGATGCGGCAGGTGGGAGCCACGAAGGAGCAGGTGGTCTACATCGGCGACAGCGATGTCGACATCGCCACGGCCGCCAACTGCGGCATCCCCTGCATCAGCGTGCTCTGGGGCTTCCGCGACCGCGACTTCCTCCTGGCCCACGGCGCCACCTCGCTAATAGAAAAGCCCTGCGAAATGCTGGAGTAAGAGGCTATATGGGCTATAGATGCTATAGCCACTATAGCTACTATAGCCCCTATAGCCACTATTGCTCCTATAGCTCCTATAGCTCCTATAGCCACTCGGCAAAGAAAATTAATCTTTCGATTTGTTTTGCTTTCCATTCGGTTTGCACTAACTTGTGCCCCACAAAAAGTGAATAGGATGATGAAACGGCTCGCCTTACTCTTTCTTTTAGAATGCTTTTGCTTGTTGGCAACGGCTGGCGGGCCTCGGTTCCTGAAGAAGGTGGGCAACTGGATAGACAAGACCACGGCCAGCGGAATAGACAGCACCTACATCATCGTACCCCGCGAACCATGGCAACTGATGCTACGGAGCAACCTCAACCAGTCGACCACTTATATGGACGCATCGATGGAAGACCAGGTGGCCGGCGAGAAATTCTTCCTGGAATGCCAACCCGAGTTGTCGATGCCGGTGGGACTGACGGCAGGCATCTGGTTTGGATACAGGGGATACGGACTGGGATACCAGAAGTCGTTGACGGCCTACGACGACGTCAACTTTTCGATTAGCGCATGTGGCAGCAAATACGGACTGAGCATGAGGTTGCGCATGCACGACGTGTCGAGGGTCTCCATCCATGCCACTTATGGGTTCCCCGACGACGAGAACCCTGATTTGCATCGCATAGATGAAACGGAGGATATTGACCTCGAGGACCCCATCTCGGTGCGTTCGATGTATCTCGAGGGTTACTACTTGTTCAATGGGAAGCACTACTCCAACACCGCCGTCTTCGACCAGAGCGTGCAGCAGATCAAGTCGGCCGGGTCGCTCATGGTGGGCTTCACCTTTTTCAGGTCGACGGTGGAGTTGTCCCGTCAGAAGACGGCCTTCTTGGTCGACCTCATGAACAATATGGGACGCACCAAGCAATGGCAATATGCCATGGGTGTGGGATATGCCTACAACTGGGTGCCACAGCGGCATTGGCTGCTGAGCATACAAGCCATGCCCATGCTCACGTTCCTCAGCAGCATCAAGACCTGGAACTACAAATTGCATTATCCTGACGCTATGCCAGAAGACGCCGACGAAATCCCGGCTCCCACGCTCGTGTCCGACGGGATGAGCAGCGCCAGTAGCAGTCTGGTGCCCAGCGGACTGGCACGTGCCGGCGTGGTCTACAACTTCAGGAGGCTGTTTGTCACGGCCAACGGGCAGTTCAGCACGTATGGCTTCAAGCATGGCAACAATAGCTTGCGGGTAGCCGACTGGTACGTCAACACCTCCATCGGATACCGGTTCTGAGATTCAGAGCCTCAGAGGATCAGGAGTTCCGGGCTTCAGGAGTTCCGGAGTTCCGGAGTTCAGACATTGCTTTTTCCAACAATCATCTGGCTTCTGAAGACTGCCAATCACTATGGAAAATACATTTTTTTGCCCTTGGATGATAGAAAAACCAATGGCTGGCTACTATAGTAAGTAGAACAAGTGGCAGAATATTCGCATGAGATTTGTTTGGGAATCTCAAAAACAATGCTTACTTTTGTAGAATAGTATGATCGACCGTCCTACCATAGACCGTATAATGGACGCCACCAACATCGTCGACGTGGTGTCGGAATTTGTCTCGCTGCGCAAGAGCGGGACAAGTTACAAGGGTCTGTGCCCCTTCCACGACGACCGCACACCATCGTTCTCGGTGTCTCCTTCGAGGGGCGTATACAAATGCTTCTCGTGTGGAAAGGCAGGCAATGCCGTGAACTTCATCATGGAGCACGAGCAGATGACCTATCCCGAGGCGCTGAAGTGGCTCGCCCGGAAATATGGCATCGAGGTGAAGGAGCGCGAGCTCTCCGACGAGGAGCGCGAGCAGGAAAACGAGCGCGAGAGCATCTTCATCGTCAACGAATGGGCCGCTGGCTACTATCACGACGTGCTCTTCAACGACCCCGACGGGCAGGCCATCGGACTGGCCTACTTCCGCCAGCGTGGGTTCCGCGACGATATCATACGGAAGTTCCGTCTGGGCTTCGCGCTCAGCAAGCGCGACGCCATGATCACCACCGCGAGGAAGAAAGGATACAAGGACACGTTCTTGGTGAAAAGCGGACTCTGCGGACAGCGCGAGAACGGCACGCTCTACGAGCGGTTCGCCGGTAGGGTGATGTTTCCGTGGATGAGCGTGAGCGGAAAGGTGTTCGCCTTCGGAGGGCGTCTGCTCGACTCGCGCACCAAGGGCGTGAGCCAGAAATATGTCAACTCGCCCGACTCGCCCATCTACCACAAGGACCATGAGCTCTATGGCATCTACCAGGCCAAGAAGGCCATATCAAAGGAAGACAAGGTGTATATGGTCGAGGGGTATACCGACGTGATAGCCATGCACCAGTGTGGCATCGAGAACGTGGTGGCCAACTCGGGCACCGCCCTCAGCATCTACCAGATCAGGCTCCTCCACCGCTTCACCTCCAACGTGGTGCTGCTCTACGATGGCGACGAGGCGGGCATCCATGCCGCCCTCCGTGGCACCGACATGCTGTTGGGCGAGGGAATGAACATCAAGGTGCTGCTCTTGCCCGACAACGACGACCCCGACAGCTTTGCCCGCAAGCATACGGCCACCGAGTTCAGAGAGTATGTCGACTCGCACCAGACCGACTTCATGGAGTTCAAGACCAACGTGCTGCTGCGGGGTGTCAACGACCCCATCGAGCGCTCGAAGGCCATCACGAGCATCGTGAAGAGCATCTCGGTCATCCCCGACCAGATTGTGAGGGCCACCTACGTGAAGGAGTGTGCCCGCCGCATCGGCATCGCCGAGCAGACGCTCATCAACGAGACCAACAAGATGATACGCAGCGAGCGCGAGCAGAAAGCCAAACAGGATGAGCGCGAGGCCAACCGCCAGCTGGCAACGTCTGCCGCCACCACCGCCAGTACGACAGTCAATCCTCCGTCGGGCAATGTCATCGGCGCGCCACGCTACGAGCAGCAGTCGGTGAGACTGGAGCGGATGATGGCGCAGCTGGTGGTGCGCCATGGTGCCGAGGTGATTCTCCACGACCTGGAGAACGAGGATGGCACTACCAGCGACGTTACCCTGGCCGAGTTCATCTACTACGACCTGCACGACGACGGCCTGCAGTTCAACGACCTGGTGTGCCGCACTATCCTCAACGAGGCCGTGGCCCAGATACAGGCCGGGAACGGCAATCTGGTGGAGTTCTTCGTGCGCTATCCCGACCTGGCAGTGAGCAACCTGGCCACCACCTTGGGGGCAGAGGAATACCATCTCTCTGAAAGCCTGAAGATGAAGGTTGACGATGAGTTCCTGAAAAACCAGGCCATGAGGCTGCTCCTGGAATACCGGATGGTGATCGTGAGGGCACAACTCGACGAATGCAAGAAGCAGATGGCAGCGGCAACCTCCGACCAGGAGCAACTGCAGATTCTCAACGACATCAACTCGCTGAATGCCATCCGTACCGAAATAGCAAAACGATTAGGAAACAGCATTATAATCTGAAATGACACAGACAGACATTCTTCTCATCATATTGGTGATAGCCCTGCTGGTGATACTCGTCCTCTCGGCTCTGATGCTGGTCATCAGCGTATGGGGGAGCGGGTACAAGTTCTGGCGGAAGAAGAAAGGTGTGTCGGCACGCGACACCGTGCACATGGAGCGGATGACCAAGTTGGCCGACGACGCGCTGGCGAAGCTTCACTGCGACGTCAGCTGGACCGAGGACGGCAACGACAAGGTGGCCACCTACGACTACCAGAACGGGCATTTCAGGCTCCGTGTGACGCCTGGCTCGCTCTATGTCGACCTATGTTTCTATTTCTGTTTCTCCACATCGGTAGAGAAGCTCCACCTGGTGCGCACCATCTGCAACCAGTGCAACCTGAACACCAGCAACGAGAAGGTGGTTTACTCGGTGAACGACCAGAAAAACGAGGTCGACGTGCATATCCTCTCGGGCGTGCAGCTCCATCGCGACGACGCGAAGGATGTGTTGGCCGATGCCATGGCAGGCTCGTTCAGCTGGCAGAACGCTTTCGTCAGGCGGTTCAGGGAGGTGGAGAACGAGCAGGAGGGAAAGAGTCCCGACGTGGAGATGAGCCGCTACAACTACAACCGCGAGCTGTTTCTCCTGCGCCAGCAAGAGCTCCGACTGCAGGACGACCCGTCGCTGCGCATGACTCCCGACAATGTGCTCCATCTCGACACGCTGCTCGACAAGACGATGGGCATCAATGAGCTTGTGGCCCGCCACCTGGTGGTGGATGGCGCCACGCGGCAGGAGTTCGGGGGCCACGACGCCATCGTCGGGCTCAATCTGGCCGAGGTGCTCCAACTCGATGATGCCGACCACTTCGAGCCCGCGTCGATGATGCTCGCTTTCGACGACCCGCGCACCCCAGGCCGTGAGCGGCTGCTCTCCATCACCGTCAATCCGCAGGGCAACGATAGGCAGGCTTCCTACTTCCGTTTCACGCTGTGCCTGGTGCCCCTGCCCATCGCCCCCGGCACTCCCTACCGCGACAATGTGGGAGTGAGGGCCAACTCGGTGCTCATTGGCATCGACAAGGTGCCCACCCAGCAACTCATCGACGAGAGCAACTACATGTGGAAGGAGGCAAGGGAGAAACTGAGGCAGGGCGAGGCCGACAGCCTCACCGACGAGCAGAAACTCATCTGCGAGTGCACCGAGTCGGACGTGGCACAGCTCTTGTATATCGGTAAGAAGTTCTTCGTGAGCGGGCGCTACTACGAGGCCCTGCCCAAGCTCGAGACCGCCTTCCATCGTCTCAATGCCCGATTCCACGAGATGAAGGGCGGCGAGCGCGACGCCTTCTTCGAGGTGTGCTATCTGCTCGGGTTCGTGTATGTGGAGCTGAAGCAGTACGACCGCGCCATGACCTATCTTGGCATGACCTCCAACCTGCGGCGCATCAACTACACCGAGGAGCTGATCAACTGCATGGTGAACTGGGGCGACTTCCGCAGCCTCGACTATATCGACTCGTTGCTCGACAGCCTCAATCCGAAGGATGACCCCGACGACGACAACCTGCCCGCTGCCCACATCCTCGGGTTCATCGCCTTCCTCAACCGCCGCAAGGTGTTCGTGCTCGTAGAGAAAGGGGAGTTCGAGAAGGCCAAGGCCATTCTCAACACCATGCTCGACGACCCCGAGAATGCCGACTATGCCATCAACGAACTGGCCTATATTCAAAAAATGGAGAAAAACACCCCACCGCTATGATATACCTGCACTGGATCGTCGTCCTCATCTTTTGGCTCTATGTCATCGCCATCATCGCCACCTCGGCCGTGGTGGTGATGGAGAACAGGCAGCCGGTGAAGACGATGGCCTGGCTGCTGGTGCTCATCCTGCTGCCCGTCGTGGGGCTGGTGCTCTTCATCTTCTTCGGTCAGGACACGCGCAAGGAGAAGCAAATCACCCAGCAAAGTCTCGACCAACTGTCGAAAAGGTCGATCATGGGATTCGCCGAGCAGCCCGACCTGGTGATTCCGGAGCAGTATGAGCAACTGGTGATACAATTCTCCATACAAAACGTGGCCCTGCCTTTCCAGGACAACGAGGTCGAGGTCTTCACCTCGGGCTATGAGTGGTTCCCGGCCTTGTTGCGCGCCATCAGTGAGGCCCGCCACCATGTACATCTCATCACTTACATCTTCGCCGACGACCCCCTCGGCTATCTCGTGAGCGACGCGCTCATCGACAAGGCCAAGCAGGGTGTCGAGGTGAGAGTCATCTACGACGATGTGGGCAATTTCAGCGTGCAGCGGGCTTTCATCGAGCGCATGCGCGAGGCAGGGGTCGACATCCATGCCTTCATGCCTGTGAGGTTTCCGGCTTTCACGTCGAAAATCAACTACCGCAACCACCGCAAGTTGTGCGTGGTTGACGGGCAGGTGGGCTTCATCGGCGGCATGAACATCGCCCTGAGGTATGTGAAGGGCACCGAGATACCCTGGCGCGACACCCACCTCAGGATCAGGGGAAAGGCCGTGTTTGGCATCCAGACCGCCTTCCTGCTCGACTGGTATTTCGTCGACCGCTCCATGGTGTCGGGGAAGGCCTATTTCCCGGAGCCCGAGGGGATTCCCCGCAATGGGTGCCTCACGCAGATTGTCACCAGCAGTCCCACCTCTGAGTGGCCCGAACTGTCGCAGGGGTATGTGAGAATCCTGATGAATGCCCGCGACTATGTGTATATCGAGACTCCCTATTTCATGCCTACCGAGCCCGTGCTCTTCGCGCTCTGCACCTGTGCGCTCTCGGGGGTCGACGTGAGGCTGGTGATGCCCAAGCGGGGCGAGACGAAGTGGATAGAATGGGCCAGCCGCTCCTACTACTACGAGGTGCTCAAGGCGGGGGTGAAGATTTTCTTGTACGAAGGGGTATACAACCACTCGAAAGTGCTCGTTTGCGACGACACCGTTTGCTCGTGTGGGTCGGCAAACGTCGATTTCAGGAGTTTTGAGAACAATTTCGAGGCCAACGCCTTCATCTACCATGCCGATACCGTGAGACGGATGAAGGAGGTGGTGATTGCCGACTTGCAACGTTGCAAGCCGCTGCTGCTTGAGGATTTTGAGAAGAGGTCGCTCAGGTCGAAGGCCATGGAGTCGCTCACGCGCCTTGTCTCGCCATTGATGTAGGGGCGGGCCAAGGATTTGTCACTACAACGTTAAGGTTCCCCAGCAGCCTCTTCCATTCTGAAAATGCTGAAGTTCACGCTGCCGTAGGCACGGTGCTCCACAAACTGTGGATGTGCCGAGAAGTCGTTTTGCTTGCCATGCTCGAGCACGAAGATGCCGCCGGGCGACAGCAGGCCGCCGTCGACCACGAGCGAGGGCAGCGAGGTGAGTTGCTCCAGGGCGTAGGGCGGGTCGGCGAACACCAGGTCGAAGCGTCGGTGGCAGGTCTTGAGAAACCTGAACACGTCGCCGCGCACCAGCACGGCGTTGGTGGCTCCGATACGCTCCACGCACTGCCTGATGAAGGCATGGTGGGCACGGTCGAGTTCCACGCTCACCACCTCGTCGCACCCGCGCGAGAGCAACTCGAGCGTGATGCTGCCCGTGCCCGAGAAAAGGTCGAGGGCATGGGCTCCGTCGAGGTCGACGTAGCTGTTGAGCACATTGAAGATGTTCTCCTTGGCGAAGTCGGTGGTGGGGCGGGCCTTGAAGGTGCGGGGCACCTCGAAACGTCGGCCCTTGTATTTTCCGGTGATGATGCGCATGACGTTACTGGCTGAGTGAGAAAACAAGGTCGGCAGGCATCGTGGGCCACTGCGAGGTGTCGGGCTGGGTGGCCGGCAGTTCGGGCACGCTCACACGGCCCACATAGGTCTCGAGCTGTTGCACGAGCCACTTCTTGTTGGCCACATGGCCCACTACCATCACCTCGTCGCGCGTGGCTTTCATGCCCTGCTGCGTGAAGGCGTTGAGCACGTAGTAGAGGGCGTCTTTGGCATGGGTTGCCAGGAAACTGTTGCAGAACTTGAAATGGCTGCCGTTGAAACTGAACACGTCGGCATGGCCGTCGTGGAAATAGACGTGGAGGCGCTGGTGCTCACGGCCGGGCTGCTGGCCGCGCTTGCCAAAACGCTGCCACACCGAGAGGCACACGGGCTGCCATTGGGCGTCGGCGAAATGGTCGGTCACCACCGTCAGCAGGTCTTTTTCGATGCCAAACACCACTACGGCATGGTGCTGGGGCAGCACAAGGTGCCTCACCTCGTCGTGGTCGTGATGGCTGAAGGTGTATTTATAGAGGCTTTCGGCATCCGACGAGTCGAACTCGTCGGTGGGCACCAAGAGGGTAGGGGTGTGCAGCAGGATGCTTACGCTGGAGTAGGTGCCTGCAAGCAGTGGCTGCGACTTCAGCCACTCGCGCAGGTTGGCGGCGGTGGAGACACCGCTCCGCATCTCTGTCTCCTCGTATTGACATACCTGGTGCCCGTCATAGATGAGCAGCGCAAGTGTGCTCTGCCCGATTCTTACTATCAGGCGCTGGTTGGGGGTATTTGTTGATTCTTGCATCGTGGTTTCGGATTAACTTCGCGCGCAACGGCAAAGTTAGTGCAAACCGAGCGGAAAGCAAAATAAATCGAGAGATTTATTTTCTCTCCCGAGGTGCAGCCTAACTTCGCGCGCAGCGCAAAGTTACGAAAAAAAGGGAGCAGAAAAAAATATTAAAAACATTTTTTTCTACTAAGTACTTTTTACCAGTGGAGCCGAAGTCGACTGGTGTTACGCTAAGTTATGCGGAATTGTGTGAAGGGTACGGAGAAAGAGATTAGGGTGGCGGGTGTTGGTTTGAATTTAGTTATTTCGGGGAGGGGCAACACAAGAGGATAGGCAACCTGTGCGGGTAGGCCTACTTGTCCTCTTGGATGTCGTTGTTGTCGGTAGTGCCGGTGGCATTATTGTCGAAAGTCTCTTTAGATAGGTCTTGGAAGAAATCATGGTCCAAGATAACACACAACCGCTGTAGCAAGTCGGTGTCGATGTCGTGACGCTTGAAAATTTTGTACACGTTGGTTCTCTCACATGGAATCTGTGCAGCAAGCCATTTCGCTGTTCTGCCTTGCCGTTGGAGTTCCATCAGAATTGCTTTTCCCACATTCATAAATACTATGGTTTTTTGCTTTGCAAAGTTAAGCGGTTTTGTTTAGGTATCAGTAATTAGTGTGTATCGTATTATTCCTCTGTTTGTAGAATTTTGTTATAAATGACGCTCTATCAGTGTTGTCACGATATGATTACATCAATTATTTCAGTCATAAGTACCCTCTCCTATCATCATCTTTCTAAAATGTCGTTCCGCTTTACTGTGTCAAAGTGTCCTATTAATTTAGTAAGAGTTATAGTTATAATGCGCTTAGTGGTTTTAAGGCAGTGTGCTACATCGTTGGCCTTTGTCGCACGTTTGCCCTGTTAGATCATGTATTGCAAAGATAATAAATAATTGACAATCATGAATATTAATTAATATTTTTTAACAAATATCGTGAGAATGTACGATTTTTGAGCGTTTATGCCCGTCTCAACGTTTTCTGATGCTGTCGAAGTCCACTCTCAGGTAATCGTTCTTTCCCTCCACGATGCGGCGGTAGGGCTTGAACTGGTCGCTGATGATGTCGCGTTCGGCCTTGTAATAGCTGGTCTGCAACCCTCCAAGATGGAAGAGCAGGTGGCACAGGTTGTCGGTGGTGAAAGGTCTGTGCGTGGCCGTGGCGATCTGCCTCACCATATCGGGATGGGTGGCAATGAACGGATTGGAGCACCACACCACGAACGGCACCTCGTGCACGTATTTCAGCCACTGGTCGTCCATCTCGGTGTAGTAGCGGGCCATGGAGTCGCGGTAGTCGTAGTTCTCCTCGCCATGGTCGGAGAGATACACCACCACGGCGTTCTGGTTACGGAAGAGGTCGAAGATGCGCTTGAGCACATAGTCGTTGTAGAGCGTGGCATTGTCGTATTGGGCGATGTACTCTTTCTTTTCGCGTGTAAGGTAAGGTGCGCTGAGGGTGATGCTGTCGGCATTGAACCGCTCAAACTGTTCGACATGTGGATAGCGGTCGCCGGCGATGAAGTGCTGTCCGAGGAGGTGAAACACGATGAGGTTGTGCCTCGACATCTCCACGTGGCTGTTGGCAAAATCGTGTGCGATGGTATAGTCGTAGGGAAAACTCTTCTCGTTGGTGGCGGTGTAGGAGAGGCGCGCGATGGTGTCGTTGTAGAGAAACGAGTTGATGGCGAAGGTGTAGAGGGCATTGGGACTGATGCGGCGCTGGTTGTCCCAGAAGAAAACGTTGTAGCCTGCTGCCTTGAACAATGTGGGGATATAGGGCGTCGACCACCAGGGCTCGCCATGTGCCACGCTGTTGCAGCAGAGCATGTTCTTCATCGCCGGACTCGTGATGCAGAATGGGGTTACGGCATCGTCGAACACGAACAGGTTGCCGCTGTCGCGCTCGGCCTCGAGCATGGGGTTGGTGGACAGGTTGTAGCCATAGATGCTCGAGTGCCACTTGCTGTGCGACTCGCCGATGATGAGCACCACGTTCAGCGAGTCGGTGTCGGTCACGCTGATCGAGCGGTCGATGTGCTGGTTGGTGGCGATGGCCGAAGCCATCTCGTTCCTCATCAGGCGTATGCCGTAGATGCTTTGCAGGAGGCTGCTCATGGGGTCGGTTGGGCGCACCAAGTCCTCGTCTTGCTGACCGAAATACTGCTCCACGTCGTCGCACTGCAGCAACCTGATGAATGTGGTGCACGAGAAGATGCCAAACAACAGCAGTAGGCCTGTCAGCAGGCCTGTCAGCCAGCCATGGCGCGATGTCACCGTAGTCCGCGGCTTCTTGTGATAGGCCCTTTCGGCCAGCACGATGGCCACGATGGCCAGGGCCACGATGGCAAAGTTCACCATCCCTCCCCTGGATAGCAGGAAGAGCCGGGCAAATTCGGAAGCCTCGCCACTGTTGGTCTCCGACAGGAGCATGAGCACGTCGGGCCGGAGCATCATGCCGAACGAGCGGAGCAGGAACAGGTCTACCACGAAGAAGGCCAACACCACTATATATGCCAGCACCTTTGCCCACCGTTTGCCTATCCAGTGGATGAGCAGGGTGAACACATAGCCCAGTGTGAACACGATGGCCACTCTTCCGGCAAGGTCGATGAGAGTGGTGTCGAGGTCGGGATTCACGCAGTAGGTGTAGATGTTATAGAAAGGCCTCATCCCTATCAGGAGGATAAAGATGATGAAGAAAGGCAACTCATGAATGATTGGAGTAGCCAGGCGGTTGAGGATATTGTTGGAATGTCGTGCCATAGCAGATGGATAGTTGGCTGCAAAGATAGTGCAAGCCGAAGACAAAGCAAAACAAAATACGAAGTTTTTGTTTTTCGCTTTGTTGAGGCGCCGCCTATCTTCGCGACGAAGTCGCAAAGTCGTGCAAGCCGAAGACAAAGCAAAACAAAATACGAAGTTTTTGCTTTTCGCTTTGTTGAGGCGCCGCCTATCTTCGCGACGAAGTCGCAAAGTCGTGCAAGCCGAAGACAAAGCAAAACAAAATACGAAGTTTTTG
>ONSV01000076.1 GCA_900320585.1 uncultured Prevotellaceae bacterium
TGCCCTTGTAGTTATTCGGCGAGCCGGGACCGGGCTTGTAGTAGTTGTTCACGATGTTCACCTTCATCGCCTCGCCTCCGTAGCAGCCATTGCCGCCGAAGTTGTAGATGACGTTGTTGCGGTAGTCCATCCGCTCGTCCAACTGTGTGGTGGGGCGCGGGCCGAGGCGTGGCGTGCGTGAGGTGTGGTGTGCCAACAGGTTGTGGTGGAACGAGGCACCGCTGCCGCCCCAGTTGCCGCCGTAGCCGTGTGCGCCTTTCGAGTGGCCGGAGTTCACCAGGCTCTGCGAGACGAGGCACCATTGCACCGTGGTGTTGTGGTTGCCCAAGACGGAGAGGCATTCGTCGATGGACCAGCTCACCGAGCAGTGGTCGATCATCCAGTCTTTCTGGTCGAAACCGCCGAAGCCGTCCCAACCGTCGGCACCGTCTTTCGTCACGTTCTTGTTGCCTAAGCGGAAGCGCATGTAGCGCACTATCACGTTGTTGGTCTTGATCTGCACGGGATAGTCGGCCACGCAGATGCCGTCGCCGGGAGCGGTCTGGCCGGCGATGGTCACGTTGCCCTTGCTGATGCTGAGCGTGGACTTGAGGTGGATGGTGCCCGACACGTCGAAGACGATGGTCTTGGCGCCATTTTGGTCGAGCGCCCATCGCAGCGACCCCTCGCCGGCGTCGTTCAGGTTGGTCACATGGTATACCTTTCCGCCCCTGCCGCCAGTGACATAGCGGCCAAAGCCCTCGGCACCCGGGAAGGCGGGAGTCTTCTCCTGTCCGGCGGCAGGCAGGCTCATCAGCAGACCTGCCATGAGGATGAGTATTGCTTGGATTGTTCTCATATTTTTTTGTCTTAATAGATTTGACGTTTCGCTTTCGCTCAACTATTTGTAGTTCAGGAGTTGCAGGAGTTCAGACAATGGTCCGAGTTCACACCGTTAGGCTCAATAGCCGATGTCCAAAGTAATGTTTGAACTCCAGAACTTCTTTCAATATGCAAATTTAGCAAAAAAATCCTACTTCTCCATCTGTAATTCGGAAAAATGAAAAACAGGCATGCGAACATGCCGCATGCCTGTTTCGTAGTTATTTGGTAGTTCAGTAGTTGCAGGATTTCAGCTAATAGTCCGAATTCATCTCGTCAGGCTCAGGGCTTATTAGCAGTGGTAATGTCTGAACTCCTGAACTCCTGAACTTCTGAACTCCTGAACTTCTGAACTCCTGAAATTATCTCCAGCGTCCGTCACCAAGCTTCCTGAAGTCGACACCCGACTGCGAGCCGATGATGTAGAACTCGCCACTTGAGGGAGCGCTCCAGAGCTCGGTCTCGCTCAGGCTCAGTTCGCCAAGACCCTCGATAGGATAGATCTTGGGCTCCTCTGCGCCAAGGTCAAGATAGGTGAAGTTGGTCTTGTAGCCATTCTCCACCAGCAGGTTGTTGGGCGTTCCGGAAAGGAGCACCGAACCGGCCACGCCGGCCTGGTAGGTCTGCAGCTCGGCGCCTTCAGAGTTGGTGGTGGCCATCGTTGGACCAATGAGGGTGCTCTTGATGGTCAGGTCCACATTGCCTGAGCCCAGGCGGAACAGCGGGGTGTTGGCATTGGCTGTGGTCTCGATGGGCGCATAGCAGAACGTGCAGTCGGTGATGTTGAAGCTGAGCGTACTGGCAGTGGAGCGGAGGTCGCAGAGCATCACGATGTTGGTGATGGTGCAGTTCTTCATTGTCACGCTGCGCCAGTCGGCTGCCTTGTTCGAGGTGGTGATCACACCCTGGTCGCCGATGCAGTTGATGAGACAGTCCTCCATGGTGATGTTGTGCACGGCGTCGTTGTCCGACTGGGCACGGCACACGGCACGGTAGCCGGTGAACGAGCAGTTCTTGTAGGTGAGGCTCTCCATCGTGGCCTTGGTGCCGTTCACGTTGAACACCTGGCGGCCACCCCAGCCCTTGTCGTGGTTGGTGTCCACGGGGTTGCTTCCGTTGTTCACCTTGTCGCTCACGAAGTCGATCTTCTCAAACACCACGTCGTTGATCTGGGCACCCGATGCCATGGTGAATCCACCGCTCTGTATGAAGCGGGCATTGCCGGCAAGGGTGAGGCCTGTCACGAACTTGATCTTGTTGGCGGTGGCAGGCAGGGCCGTGCCACCCGATACCTTGTAGTCGAAACCGCCCTTCAGCACATAGGTGAGGTCCTGGCCGGCATTCTCGGCCACGTCGGTTGCCATCTGGTCGGTGGAGATATAGGTCTTGCCCACGCTGTCGGGCACCGAGCGCAGGTCGATGACGGCTCCCGAGAAGTTCTCGGCAGCGGCGGTGGTGAAGCGCTTCTTGCCTTTATACACATTGTTCTTGTAGGCTTCCACACGATAGGTGGTGCGGGGCTGGAGCCCATCCACCACAGCGGCGCGCACGGCTTGCATGTCGCTCGTCACGGTCACGTCGTGCACCAGCGAGTCGTTGCTGTCCTTGTAGACTTTCAGCAGGTCGTAGTCACCATTCTCCGACCAGCGGATGCGGGCGGCATTGTCGATGATGTCGGTAGCTGCCACCGAACTGAGGTTGGTGGGGTAGTCGGTGGTGGTGATGGTGATAGAGTAGGGCTTCGACGACAGGCCGGTGGCGGTGTTGGCCGAGCTGATATACACAAAGTATTCCTTGTCGTACTTCAGGTTGTCGAATCGGCAGAAGAGGTCGCTGGTGGTGATCTCCTTGGAGTCGCTGCCATCGGCGGCCTCCATCTTCACGGTATACTGGTTGGCACTGGTATAGTTGTCCCATTTCACGAGGACATAGGGCACGAGGTTGTCGTCCAGACCCTGCTCTATATTGTCGGTCTCGGTGATGATGGGGCGGAAGAGAGCATCGGCCTTTGTCAGGTCGTCGTCGTCGCTACAGCTTACGAATGATACCAGTCCTGTCGTGATTGCTGCGAGGAGCAATATCGATTTGATTATCTTTTTCATATTTCTCTCCAAATATTATTTATATTCACGTTCAATAGTTGCAACCTCGACATTCACGCCGTCCTCCATGTTGGTGTCCAGGATATGGTATCCATCGTTGTTGAGCACGGAGCTGGCAGAGAGAGTCTCGGTGGTAATGGGGAGTACGTAAGGCACAATGCCGTTGCCTTTCAGTGCGCCATTCGAGTAGCCGCGGTAGAGACGTGTGAAGTAGTCGCTGGCAGCATACACATCCTTGCGGGTAATGCCGGTGGGCTCGCCGCTGTTCACTTTCACTTCCTTCGTGTTGGGAGCGGTTCCCAAGGTGTAGGTGGTGGTGCCGTCGTCATTGACTACCTTCACCGGGGTGGTGGTGCCGTAGTCGGTGCCGCCGTAGACGTAGGTGCGGGTGCGCTTGATCATCTGCGAGCCCCAGTTCACCGATGCCCATCCGGCAGCGGTCATCGTGGCGTCATCTTCCTCAATCCTGTATTTCTCGTTATACCACTTGATGTCGGTCTTCAGGTTGTTCTTGGCCACTTTGGCATACCAAAGCTTCGGGGCCCACTTGATGTAGTTCACGGCCTCGGGGAACTTCTGGAGCACGCCCTCGTCCTGAATCAGGTCGTCGTTGGTGGCGATACCCCAGCAAAGGGCGGTGCGCATGGCCTGCTCAATCTTCGTGGCGTAGAGGTTCCAGCGAATGAGGTCGAACTTGCGTAGTGCCTCGCTGCCGAACTCCCATGCACGCTCGTCGACGATGGCGTTGAAGAAGGCTTCCTTCGAGTTCAGGTTGTTCACATATTCGGTCACGTCGGCATCGTAGGTGGGACTGTTGGCGAAGGCGCGGGCGCGCACCTTGGTCAGGCAGTCCTTGGCCAGTGCGGTCGGACCGTTGAGCTCGTTCTCGGCCTCGGCCAGCATCAGCAGCACGTCGGAGTAGCGCATCAGCGGGAAGTTGATGCCAGTACCCTTCGATGAGCCGCTACCCAGGTCCTTGGCGGCGAGGGCACGGTCCCATTTGCCGGCATACAGGCCAGTGGCGGCCGATGCCTTCACGGTGTCGTTCTCATGGCTGTACTTGGCACAGCACACGTCGCGGCGGCTGTCGTTGTCGGCAAACGACATGTAGTAGGTTGGGGTGACGGCCACCTGTGCGGTGGTGTTACCCTTGGCGCACGAACCGGTGTTGGCCACGCCGAAGCTCCAGCCAATGTCGCCACCGTAGTTCTGCACGAAGGCCACCTCGTAGAGCACCTCGCCACCGTTGTCTACAGTGTAGTTCATCTCATTGACGAACGACTGCTCGAAGTTGGGATACAGCTGGCGGGGCTTCAGCTGGATGAGTTTCTGGCAGTAGTCCTTGGCCATCTGCACGTAGTCGTTGTGGCTGTGAGCGGTCTTCTCTGCACCAGTGAGGTCGCGGTAGGTCACGCTCAACGAGTCGGCCGATACGTCGAGATAGTCGTCGGCACGCTTCATCGTGCCGTCCTTCGTCATACCGTAGCCGGCACGGAACAAGGCGATGCGGGCAATCAGGCCGATGGCGAAGTCGCGGTTCATGCGCTCGATGCCACCAGTGTTCACCTCGCTCCACTTCATGTTGGGCTCGATGTCCACGAGCTGCTGCAGGCAGCGGCTGTAGATCACGTTCTTGTCGGTGCGGGGCTTGTCAATCTCCTCACCCCATCTGGCTGCCACGTCATAGTAGGGCACATCGCCGAAGAAGTTGCACATCAGGTAGTAGCGGTAGGCCTTCAGACAGGTGGCCTCGCCCTTGATCTGCTGCATCTCGTCTTGTGAGCCGATGCTGCTCTTGTCGATACCGGCACGCACCTGGTTGGCGCGCTCGATGGCCTGCAGGTTGTTGTCCCACACTTTCTTCACATCGCTCCATCCCACGTTGCCAGCACCTTGCAATGGCCATATGGCATTACGGTGGTTGGTGGCTGTGGTGGCGCTCACACCCATGGCCTCTACATCAGTGTTCTGCATCCACACACCACACATACGCGAGGTGTAGGGGTCTTCGCCGAACAATACATATACGCCGTTGATGGCATTGGTGGCAAACTCAGTGGAGTTGTAAACCATCGTCTGGTCCATCTGTGAGGGTGATTCCACGTTCAGCGTGTCGTCGCAGGAAGTAAGGGCAAAAGCCCCGACTGCCGCAATTGCTAATATTTTGCTATATGGTTTCATATTGTGATTCTTATTCTTGTTTTGTTTCTTCATCTACCAGGTATTAAAGGGTGACGTTCACACCGAAAGTGAATGCACGGCTCTTGGGATACGATGAGAAGTCGATACCAGGTGTCAGGCCCGAGTAGCTGCTGTTGCGAACGTAGGAGCTGACCTCGGGGTCGAAGCCGGGATAACCAGAGATAACAAACAGGTTGGTGCCTGTCACGTAGAAGCGCACGCGCTGCAAGCCCACCTTGGTGGTGAGTTTGTGGGGAAGGGTGTAACCGATGGTCACGCTCTGCAAGCGCAGGAACGAGGCATCGTCCATAGCCCAGTCGGTGGGCACCACCACGGCGTCGCCGGTGGAGAAGGGGCTCCACATCTTCTTGGCGGCCTTGCCGTTGCCACCCTCATTCCAGTAGGCCAGGTCGGAGAGCTCGGTGAGCAGCACGCCGGTCTCGGGGTTGATATACGAGTAGGAGTTGCTCTGGCTCATGGCCTCGCGCATGTTGGGCCATGTACCGGCGCGGTAGCGCGATGTGGTCTGTATCTTGTTGGCATTGTAGATGTCGTTGCCCACCTTGTAGGTGAAGTTCACGTTGAAGTCGAAGTCATATACATTGCCCGAGAATCCGAAACCACCGGCGAAGTCGGCGTTGGTGTCGCCGATGACGGTGATATCGTCAGCGTCTACCACACCGTCGCCGTTGAGGTCTTTCAGCTTCATCGTACCCGGACGGATGCCGATGGCGCCACCGAGGAGCGACGTGGTGGGCACGCCGTCTTTCAGCGTATAGGTGCCTGTGGTGGCGTCATAGCCCGAGAAGTCGTTGGTGGTATAGTAGCCGTCGCTCATCCAGCCATAGACCAGACCGATGGGGTCGCCAATGCGTACGATGTAGTCTTGCTGGTTCTTGTTGTCGGTGCTGGCCCATCCCGAGGCGAAGGTCATCTCCTGCAGGCCATGGGCAAGGGCTTTCACGTTCGACTTGTCGAAGCCGATGTTGAAGTTGGCTACCAGCGATACGTTCTTCTTCTCGATGATGGAGGCGTTGAGCGTCAGCTCCACACCCTTGTTGCTCGTCGAGGCTGAGTTCTCCCACACGGTGGTGTAGCCCGGGGCTGCGATATTGTGGTTGATGAGCAGGTCGTCGGTGTTGTTCCAGTACACATCGATGTTACCATTGATGCGCTCGTGGAAGAATCCGAAGTCGAGACCGATGTTACGTGTGGTGCGCTTCTCCCAGGTGAGCAGCGGGTTGGCAAGCACGTTGGTCACGGCCAGGTGAGAGTTGGCGTTCTCGCCCACACCATAGCGCTTCGAACCGCTGTTGGTGCTGTAGAGCTGGCTGAACATGTAGCTGGGCAGCTTGTCGTTACCTACCTTACCGTAGGATACACGGAGCTTCAGGTTCGACAGCCATTTCTTGGCGCCTTCCATCCAGGGCTCCTCGATGATACGCCAAGATGCGGCGGCAGCGGGGAAGAAACCCCATTGGTGGCCGTCGGCAAACTGCGAGCTGCCGTCCTCACGCAGGGTGACGGTGAGCAGGTAGCGGTCGAGCAGGGTGTAGTTGATACGTCCGAAGAACGACACCTTGTTCTGGTCGGCGGCCACGTTGCCGGTCATGGCCTGCATGGTGCCCAGACCGAAGTTTGCAAACACCTCGTCGGCCGTGAACGCCTTGCTGAAGTTGTTGGCGTCCATCTTGTTGTAGTTCGAACGGCTGGAGCGGTACTCCTGGCCGGCCATCACGTTCAGATGGTGTATCTTGTTGATCTTGGTGTCGTAGTTCAGGGTGAAGCTCTCGCGGATGGAGTTCGAGTTGGTCTTCTGCCAGTCGGCCAGAGGCATACCGCCCACATACGAGGCCTGGGTGGTAGTAGAGCCATACCAGTTCTTCACCTCATTGAAACCATAGGTGTAGCCTCCTTCGAGGTGGGCTTTCAGACCTTTCAGCGGGGTGGTCCAGTCGAGAGACGCGTTGAACACGAAACCGCGGTTGTTGCGGCGACGCCAGTACTGCTCCGACTGCTCGGCCAGCGACATGTTGGCACGCTGCCACTCCACAATCTCATCGTCCGACATCGTAGAGAAGTCGGGGGTGATCATTCCCGACAGACCTTTCGTGGCCACACCATAGAGGGCCTGCTCGGTACGCACCTTGTAGGTGCCACCCTGTGTGCCCTGACCATTGGCAATCTGGTCGTTCACACGGGCGGTGAGCGACATCTTCAGGTTCTTGTTGATGTCGTGGTTCAACTTGAACAGGAAAGCAAAGCGCGAGAAGTCGTTGTTGGGCATCAGACCGGCGTTGTAGTCGTATGTGCCAGAGAGTGAGTACTTGGTCTTGTCGGTACCACCGCTCACGCTCGCATTGTGGCTCTGCGACAGCACGTTCTGGCCGAAGAGGTCTTCCTGCCAGTCGATGGCCTCGACGCTCTTGTAGAGGTAGAGGTCGTCGAAGACGCCAAACTGCTTGTAGAACGAGTTGAGGGTGCTCTCGCCACGCAGCGAGGCATACTCGTAGTTCGACATCACATACTGATAGGCGTCGAGCACGTCCATGCGCTTCGACACGGTCTTGGTCTGCAGATAGCCGTTGTAGCTCACCACGGTCTTTCCACCTTTGGCATTCTTGGTGGTGATAAGGATCACACCATTGGCACCTTCCGAACCGTAGATGGCGGTCGAGGAGGCGTCTTTCAGCACGGTGATGTCCTCGATGTCGTTGGGCGAGAGGTCGCTGAGCGAACCGCCCTGGAAACCATCGATAACGATAAGCGGGGTGTTGTCACCGGTAATGGAGCCACCACCACGCACGCGGATGAGCACCTCGGCATCAGGCGAACCGTCGGTGGTGGTCACCTGCACACCCGAGAGCTTACCAGTAAGGGCTTCCGAGATGTTGGGGGTAGGAATGGCGGCCAGCTTGTCGCCACCTACAGTGGCTACCGAACCGGTAAGGTCTTTCTTCCTTACAGAGCCGTAACCAATCACCACCAACTCGTTGAGGCTGGCAGCCTCGTCCTCGAGCACGATGTTGAAGGTTGTCTTGCCGTTCAGCTGAACGATTTGTGTCTTCATTCCGATGTAAGACACGGTGATCGACTTGCCTTTCACGTTCTGAAGGGTAAAGTTTCCGTCGAAGTCGGTCACCACACCGTTTTGCGTACCTGTCTCCATGACAGTCGCACCGATGATGGACTCACCGCTCGAATCGGTCACCGTACCTTGGATAGTCTGCGCTGTGATATGGCCCGTGAGCATCACAAGAGCCAATAATAGCGCCAATCTAAAGAATTTTAAATTACCAGACATAGATTTTATTTTAGGTTTATAAAAAGTAGCTGACTTGTTGTAGTTTGTTGCACTGGGGGGCGATAGGTTAGTCTTTTATCCCCAAATTTAAATGCAAAGATAATTAAATAAAACCAAAAAACAATAATTTTGGGGTAGTTTGTTGGTTTTTTAACCAAAAAGGGCAGGTTTCTTTACAAAACCTGCCCGTAACGCCTTTTGTGGCGTGTTTCCTGCCGATGAGCTTAGAAAAGCGACCTCACTTCGTTGTCGCTGCCTTGGCCGCCAACGCCTTGCTCATAGCCGTCGCTCACGACCACTATCTGCATGATGTCACTGGTGTAGAGCACGCTCACCTTCATCTGTGGAGTGATATAACTTCTTTTCATATCTTGTGTTTTTTTGTGCCGGCGGGTCCAGCGGGTGGACTCGCCGGCGGGTTAGATAATATGGGTTTTGTCTTGACTTACTTCACGACTACCTTCTTGCCGTTGATGATGTACACGCCACGCTGGGCGCGGTTCACCTTCTGGCCGTTCAGGTTGTACACGTCGCCGGTCAGCTGCTCGAGCAGCTCGGTGGCCTCGATGCCGTCAACCAGCTGCTCGTCGAAGAGGAAGGCCACGGCGGCCTCGCTGGTGCCCACCTTCTTCATGTAGGCACGGTAGGCGCGCATCTTGTTGCCTCCGTTGGCTTTCACAAACTCGTCGACGTCGGCTATCAGGTCGCCCTCCACGATGGGCGACTTGCCAGCCTCGTAGGCGGTGTAGGTGCCTACGAAGCAGTACTCGCTGTCGCTCACGGTCAGGTCGTTGGCCTCTACCACGGTCTTGTTCTCATACTTCTCCAGGGCCTTGTCGCCGTCAGCGAACACGGCATAGGGGGTGTTGGCCTTCAGGGCCTCCACCGACTGGAATTTCAGGTACAGGGTGCCCTCGCGCAGCTCGCTGCCGGTGTATTCCAGCACTTTCTCCGCACTTAGCTCTTCCTTGGTGGTCTCGAAGGGGAGCACGATGGTGTTCAGTCCGTCGAGCAGCACGCGGTCGGTGAGTATCTCCTCATACTCGCCGGGGGCGGGGGCCTCGGTGTCGTAGTCGTTCACGGCCACGGCCTTCAGCTCGATGGTCCCGACCTCGCCAAGTCCGCCCATGTTGTTGGCGGCACGCACGGCGAGCTCGTCGCCAGCGGCGCCCTCAATGGCGAAGGTGGTGGCGTCGGTCACGAGGCCTGCAAACACGTTGTTCTTGAAGATGGCGTAGGCGATGGCGCCTTCCACGGCCTTCCAGCTCAGCTCGCCGTTGGCATAGGCCACCTCGGGGGCTGCCTTCTGGATGGTGAGGCTGGCGGGATCCCAGGCATTGGCGTTCTCCTTGAACATCTTGTCGTAGCTGTATCCGGCGGCCTGCTCGGCGGTGAGGATGGTCTCGAGCTGTATCTTGTAGAAGGTCACGATGTTCGAGGCGGGGGTGATGTCCTCGCCGGCCTCGTTCTTCGTGGCATACTCGCCGAAGACTTTCGGGTCGCGGTTGTTCATGCCCTTATCGGTCCAGCGGTTCTTCAAGATGGTCTTGGCGGCGTTGTCATCGAGGGTGGTGTTGAGGAACACCACGATGGGGTCGTTCTGCCAGGTGCGGCTGAAGTTCCAGTCGCCCTTGCCCTTGGCCAGGTCCACTATCTTGCAGTTGTCGAACACGTAGCCGAAGTTGCCGGTGGTGGTGGCAGCGGAGATGGTGCGGCCGCCGGTGCCGTTCAGGTTGCGTGGCTCGAGCGAGAGGGTGGTATTGACGAAGCGCACGTCGCCACCGCCGCAGATGAAGTCAACGGTGCCGTGGATGTCGCAGTCCTCCCAGTACGACTGCTTGGTGTTCTGGCTGTAGTAGGTGTCCTGGAACGAGAGCATGGCCACGTTCTTCATGATGGCACGGTCGCCCTTGTCTTGCAGACAGACGGCACGTCCGCCCACCTGTCCGCCCGAGAGAGCGCCGTAGTAGTCGAGGTCGTTCCTCAGCGTGATGTCCTGCATGTAGAGGTTCTGGCCCGAGTTGAGCAGCACGGCGGTGGTGCCGATGCCCTCTATCGACTTGTCGGGAGCGTTCCTGATGATGGTGCCTTCCCTCGACTGGCCGATGATCGAGATGTTGTGGCCGCTGATGGCGGTGAGCACGGTCTCGCCCAGGTCGTAGTAACCGTCGGGCAGGAAGATGAACGAGCGCTTGGCGTCGCGGCTGCCATTCTCACCATTCACGGCATCGATCACGTCGATGAGGCTGCTGGCATTGCCGGGCTTCACGAAGTACCAGTTGCCGGCGAAGTCGTAGTTGGTCTCGCTGGTGTTCACCACGCGGATGTTGTGGATATAGACAGCGCCTCCCGACTCGATGTCGAGGTAGAGCTTGCCTTCCTCGCCCTCGTAGTTGAAGGCGGCTATCTCGCCGTCGCCCTCACTCACGCCGGGTATGCGTCCCACTTCCTCGCCAGCGGCGTTCTTGAACACGAGCTGTGCCGAGGCGTTCGAGTACTTGCAGTTGGTCACCGATACCACGGCCTTCTTGCCCACGAGCAGCTCGATGCGGTCGCCGTTGCCGAAGGCCCATCCATGCTGCGTGTCGTGCCAATAGCCGCTGCCCACGGATACGAATCCCTCGTGGTCCTCGGGATAGAAGTTCACGTCGGTCAGGTCGTAGTTGTATTTCTTGTAGGCACTCGGACCCTCGATCTCCGTGGCCACGGCATAGAGGGTGATGTCGCCGGTCACGACGTCGGTCACGAAGTATTTCTTGCCACCCGACTTCTTCACGAACCAGCCGCGCACCTTGTAGCCCTCCTGGGCGATGGCGGTGGTGTAGTCGACGGCAAACTCGCCGATGGCAGCGTCTTTCTCCACGGCCTGCGTGCCCATTGTCGTACCGTCGGTGTTCAGGTAGGTCAGGGTGAAGTCGGGCTTCTGCACGAAGTTGGCGATGTAGTTGATGGTGATGCCTGCGAGGGTCAAGGGGATGGTGACGGCACACTTGGTGTCATCGCCCTCGTAGGTAATCTCGCCCAACTCGCCAGTGGCGGGAGTGACGTCGGTAATGGGATTGGCTGCCGAGATCATCTTGTCTTTCTTCGACAGCTCGATGGTGGCCACATACTGCTCGCCGTCGGCCTCGAAGATGTCACCGGCAGCGTAGGTCACGCCATTGGCAACGAACGAGCCGAGCACGGGCACCGAGACTTCCTCGCCGTTGAGCAGACCTTCGATCACGATGTCGGCAAAGCCTATCTGCTTGCCGTTCTGCAGGTGGTAGAGGTTCACGAGCAGTGCCACGGGTCCCTCGCCAGGAGTGGCGCCCGTCACATCGTAGCTCAGACTGCTGTATTTCAGTCCAGCCTCTTCCTCATTGGCGGGGTTGGTGCCGCTGTTGCGGTTGGGCTTCACCTCGGTGGCGAGCACCACCTTCGTGCCGTCGGGGTTCTCCCACGCGATGTCGAGCAAGCCGTTGTCGGTGCCGAAGCGGGTGGTCTTCAGCGACACCTTCTTGGGAGTGAACTCCAGACCGTATTTGGGCTGGATGATGAAGCGGATGGCATTGGTCTCGTCGGGCGAGTTGTTCTGGTCTACGGGGTCGAAGCGGGTCATGTCGATGCCCGAACCGTTGTTCGCGTCTTTCAGCACGAGTCCGCTGCCGTAGGTCACCTTGCTGCTGATGAAGTGGTCGGCAGCCTCGCCAAATGTGGCTGTCTGTCCCTCTGTTCCCAGGTTGAACGGGAAGGTGGCGGTGGCTGCAAAGTCCTTCAGCGATTCGGGAGCCTGCGATGGCTTCTGCGTCACGCTTACCTTATAAATATAATTGTTGCCGGCAGTGGCGGTCACCTCCACATAGCCCTTGCTCACCTCGGCCGAGGTGGCTTTGTGGGCCACGGTGGTCTCCTCGCCGTTCTCCTCGCCGCCCACGGCGAAGTGGCAATAGTTGGGAAATCCTACCACGGTCACCACGTCCTCCTTCGATACGACGGGCACCTGCAGCACGGTTCCGGGGTTCATCTGTGCGTTGTTGCGGTTCACGCAGTAGAGTTTGCCGTTGGTGGCATCCACATGCATGAAGATGCCGGCCACGTCCGACTCCACGTCCACCTCCACGCCTTGGTAGTTGGTGTTTTCTTGGATGCCAGCGGGGATGTTGTTCTGGAAGTCCCAGTTGGCAGTCACGTCGGCGGCCAGTGCTTTCTCGTTGTTAATCACCACGCTCACCTTGTAGATGTAGTTGTTTCCGGCAGTGGCGGTCACCTCCACATAGCCTTTGTTCACCTCGGCGGTGGTGGCTTTGTGGGCCACGGTGGTCTGGTCACCGTTCTCCTCGCCACCCACGGCGAAATGACAGTAGTTGGGATAGCCCACCACGGTCACCACGTCCTTGGTGTCGGTCACCGGCACTTGCAACACCGTGCCGGGGTTCATCTGTGCGTTGTCGCGGTTCACGCAGTAGAGTTTGCCGTTGGTGGCATCCACATGCATGAAGATGCCGGCCACGTCCGACTCCACGTCCACCTCCACGCCCTGGT
>ONSV01000079.1 GCA_900320585.1 uncultured Prevotellaceae bacterium
GCTCCATGTCTACAATGTGGCTGGAGTGCGCGTGATGAGTGTGAAAGTAGAAGGAGCTGACAAGCGTATTGAGCTGAACTTGCCCAAAGGATGCTACATCGTGAAAGTGGGCAAGGTGGTGCGCAAGATCTCCATCCAGTAAAAGTCTATTCTTTGTCGGCTTTTTCAAGCCATAATCAAGCATGGGTTTCTCTACCTGTTGATGAACGACAACGAGATACCCATGTTTTTTGTTGTCAACAAGCGGAATGGCATATAATGAAAAAATAATCACAAGCCTATTGGCCGAACCGGGTTCCCAAAGGAAAGCCTTTGAGGAAATCGTGCGACATTATAGCCAACCGCTCTATTGGAAAATCCGAAATATCGTTCTTTCTCACGACGATGCCGACGACGTGCTGCAAAACACGTTTGTCAAGGCATGGGTCAACCTGCCCGAATTCAGGAACATGTCGAAAATCTCCACATGGCTCTACCGCATCGCCATCAACGAGTCGCTCGATTTTCTCAGGCGGAAAAAGCATGTGCAGGACCTGAGTGTCGACGAGGTGGCCTCGGTGGCCAACACGCTGATGGCCGACGAGTATTTCGATGGCGACCAGGCGCAGGCCATGCTCTATGAGGCCATCGACACGCTTCCCGACGTGCAGCGCACAGTCTTCAACCTGCGCTATTTCGACAATATGAAATATAGTGAGATCAGCCAGATCCTGGGCACAAGCGAGGGCGCCCTGAAGGCTTCTTTCCACATCGCTCAGCAAAAAGTGACCGAATACCTGAAAAAACGGCAGTAGTTACTTCAAGGAGTTCAGGAGTTCAGGAGTTCAGACATTACTTTTTTTCATGGAGTTCAGTTAGTTCGATTCCATGACATTCAATGATAATAATTCACAAATGTTTTTTGTTCATTAAAGTGATAATTTCTCACTTTTGAAGAATTTATTTGATGAATTATGAATTTTTTCCGACAAAAATGTTTATATTTGTAACCTACATCCATCCTTTCCGAACAGAAGGATAGAAACCCTCATCAACTTCGTTCTTTCAACCATTCGCAAACCATTGGAACATATTGATAATCAACCTATAAAAACACAACGTATGAAAAAACTACTATCCCTAATCATCCTTTTCGTCTTCGCCCATTCGGTGATGGCGGATGACATGCTCCTGCAGATCTGGCAGTCTGACGGGAATGTGGTCAATATTGACCTCAGTGAGGAGCCGGTGACGAGGTATGCCGACGGCAATCTCATTATCACCACGACAAAGACCACCATCTCCTATCCGTTGGAGAAAGTGGCTAAATACACATACATCTCTGCCGATGGCATCGAGTCTGTCAATGGCATGAGGTCGAAGTTCTCACAGGACGGCGAGACCCTCATCTTCTCCGGACTGGCACAAGGTACGGAGATTTCTGTGTATGCCTCTTCCGGACAGATGATACGCAAGACAAAAGCCGGCCCTCAGGCCAATACCACTGTGTCCGTCTCCTCCCTCCCTCCGGGAGTGTATATGGTTAAAGTCAATTCCATCACCTATAAAATCACGAAGCGATGAAAAACACATTTATTAGAAGCATCCTTGCATTGGTCATGGCATTCATGGCCCTGCCGATGATGGGGCAGGACTATATGTTTATTTATTTCAAAAATGGTGATTTCCGTAAGTTCTACATGAAAAACATAACGGAGATAACCACGTCTCAATTCGATGCCAATGGTATACAACATAGCGGAATAGATTTTCAACATATAACAACAGTTTACGACCGCTACGTCTATAATCTTGAAGATGTTGACAGCATCACTTTTACTAAGATAGATGAGGAACTTGCGGAACATAACTTCGTTACGGCTATGCCCACGGTCTTCTCTGCTCTCTCTACTTGTAACACAATTAAAGATGTAGAGAATAAGTTAGATATCATAAAGAATACAGAAGGTGTTGCTGATGCATGGAGTGATGGACACCAACTATATGTAGCTATAGAAGAAGATGAAGTTTATTCTTTCCATTTTGAACACAAAGCAGATTTTGATAAAGGTAGTTTAGTCGAACAAATCAATGCATTGAAAACTCGTTTTGCTTCTGTTGCAGAACCAGATGGAACTCAATTGAAGGCTGTGATAGCTAACCAACAACATAATGATGCAGACAGACAATATTATATAGATGAGTATTATATTCCATTAAAGAATACATTCTCCTCATTAGGTATTGCAGCAGATTATGTAGCGAGCCCTACTATTGATTTTTTTTATGACAATTGCCACAACCCAGATGATGCAGAACATTTAAATATATATGATTATGATATTGTGTTTCTTGTAACACATGGTTTCTATGATGAAAATGGAGAATCAATATGTCATCTTAACGAATATTGGCTTCTGCCAGATGAAATCGTTTCTTATAATGTAAAAGGGCATGGTATTTGCTCTTCTGAAGAGTTCTTTATGGTTGAATCTGCCTCTGAGGATGCTGATGATCAGCCAGGCGCTTGGGTTGATTATTATAAAATTTTAAAAAATTGGCGTAATAATTCCTCATATGCAAATGCAACAGATTTACACATAAACATTGATTTTTGCCATGAGCAAAGGGGCAATCAATGGTATTGGGTTGCCCATCCTACACTGACGGAGTTTTTCTTTAAAGATATTGCTCAGGGCCATTTTTCCAATCCAAATTCTGTCTTTTTCAATTCTGCATGCCAATCATTAAAAGGTGATAATAATACTTTTTCCGATTCTTTCGCAGAAAAATTTTTCGATCTCGGTTTGGGTACGTACATGGGATATACGCAATCTGATAATTTTGGAAAAGTTTGTGCTCCAGAATTGTTTACAAACATGTTAAAATTCAATTGGTCTTTGGAAAAAGCTTATCAAGCATTACCAAAGTATTATAAGGAAGAAACAGTCGACAATATAAAGGCAGAAGGTTATATCCTGACGCCAGAAGAAGAAAGTGATTTGTTAGATGATTTGGAAGGTGCACAATTGCGATTCGTTTATAATCCTGAAAATAGCAGTATGTCATCAGCCCTCTTTATACTTCCACCTCATACAGATAATATTGATGTTGAGAAGGCAAATCAAGAGTATAACAAGACTAATACGGTAACTGTAAATGGCGAGGCAACACTTCTGGATTTCGATGAGAATGTTTTAAAAGCAGGTTTTGCAGTGACATATCATGACCCAGTAGGTCATACCCAATACGTAGAAGCAGAGGTCGATCCAATATGTTATGAGAATAACGTGTACAAGTTTTCTGCTAAGTTAGAGAATATTGAACGTGAACGGACATATTCAGTTTGCGCTTATATCAATGATGGCTTGAATTACAACATTGGTAATTTTTGCTCGTTCAAAATAGATAAAATCATAGAGCTACAATTATCCACCAATTCGTTGAGTTTGGAGGCTGGCTGGACTCGTACTGTTGACATCACTTCCGGCTCGGGCAGCTATTTGGTTGAGAGCAGTGATGAGCATATTGCCACGGCATTTGTTGATGGCAACACGATTTCAGTCAACGCGCTTACTCCGGGAGATGCCAAGATCACCGTTTACGACAAGATAACTGGATCGGAAGCGGCGATTATGGTGACTGTGACCGGACAGACGGATACCCGTGAGTTGATGATTACCAAGACCGTGAACAAGACCGTCTATTCCATCTACAAGAGGATACTTGATGAGAACGATTACCGCACGAACCCTGACGGATGGAATTGCTACCGCTCTGAACTCGTGTTGGATATCATCAAGGATGGAAATACTGAATCGTATGTCATCGACGACAACATCTATTTGGACAAACAGGGCAATCACCACAGCGGACAGCAGCCTTGCATGCTGCTTGACTTCAACAAGAACATGATCGGTGTGTTCTGCAACTCCAAGGGATATGGCTACAACTACCAGATGGACGGCTATTACTATTATACCTCCATGGACGGTATCAGCTTCACGAAGGAGACGGTGTTTGATGGTGCCAATTGGGGATGGTTCCCATATTTCCGCGACTATGGGGATAACAACGTCTATCTGTGCAATTTCAGTTATGGCGGATATTTCACCATTCTGGCTGTAAGGGAGAATGGCTCATGGGACCTTTATTACGACAATCAGGACATCAGTGCTGAAGCAGCCCAGCAAATTTGGGAAAGAATCGGCTCGGTGCTGGTCATCGGTGACACACCGGATGATGAGGTCGACGACCGCATCCACACAGTGATTCCAGAAGAGATTCGTGATGTAATCGATGAATACATTCCCATATACGACGGCATGAATCCTCCTAATATTGAGGGAAGTTATTATCTGAATCCGCAAATCCTTATTGGTTCTTCGCTGAGTTATGATCAGGTAGGAACAGAATACGCTCCTGAATATCAGAAATACGGCAATCAGGACATGGTGAACAACACTATAGACATGGTTCGTGTACAAGGACGTGATTATACCATCGAATGGGATAAAGGTAGCGGTGCCTTCATCAGTGGAACGGGCAATAATTTCACCATCTATTTCGACATGGAAGGAGAGAGCTATGGCATCATGACCAAAATGGTCTATATCGTTTCTGGTACAAAGACCGACACTGGTATCAAGAATCTGACAGCCGGATTTATCTTGAAAGAAAAAGGAGACGATCCAGAAGGAACGCTTGTCCCAGTCGGTACATTCCGCTTCTTCACCGACCAGGATGGTATGTGCGAGACCACGACATGGCCATACGGTGACATCTATGGCTCAAAGAAGCATGTAAAGAACGGCCTTGATCTTCCAGGCATTCTTGAAAGAGGAAAGACCCACTTGACGCCTGTGAAATAGTCACGGCAAGATAATAACATCGACAGGTTCTTGACTGATTCTTTCAGTCAGGAACCTGTTTTTTTGGTTTGAGATTTATCATGCTTCGCATGATGAACATCGGCGGCGCCTCGGCAATTAGAGCAAGCTCTATTGCTCAAGACTTGCACGATGATTGAGATTTATTTTTGTGGTCGCTCCGCTCAAAATCTTCCAAAATCTATTAGAAAATCATTCAAGTCATTTTTCTTCCTTTTTTCAGGCTGCGTTGCAGCCTTTTTCCCAAGCTGCAGCGGTTCTTCTCCTTTTTTCTCAAGCGCAGCGTTTTTTTATTCTTTTCAAGAAATCAGAAATAAAGAAAGTGAAATAATCAAGATTATTTCAGATTTTGAATAAGATTTTCATTCGATTTTGAGCGCAGCGACCACTAATATGGCATTCTTGTAGGGTAGGGGTAATGCATGACCTTCTTAAAGAACCAAAAGTACTTAGCCTAAATATGATACACGTTTCTCACCACCCACCACACGAAAAACAGCGCCACAAACAGCTTCGCATACCGGGGATGCTCAATCTCGGCTATCACCTTGTTGTAGTGCCCTCTCAGCTTCATCACCCAGGCCACCATCACGGCAAGGGCGTAGGGGATGCTCACCACAAGGAAATAATTATACGACAGGGCCTCGGCTATACGGCCATGGGCAAAGGCGTGGAATGCCCGCTGCACCCCACACCCCGGACAGCTCCACCGTGTAAGCAAACGAAACTGGCACTGGGGTGAGAAGATGTTCTTCATCGGGTCGAAAAGGCAGGCCATGCCAGCCACGACGCATATCGCGAGTAGCAATACAAGACCCCATTTACTGGCTTTCATCGAAGCGGATTGCCGCATCATAGATACTGGCTAACGCCTATGCCTCCAACAAGGAGGAAAAAGATGATGTAGATAACCCAAATTGCGAAATAGGCTATCAGACTGTAGATTGCCCATTTCTTCGCCTCATCGGCGGCCTGCTGGGCACCAATGTAGTCGCCCCGGTCGTAAAGACCGTTCACACGCGAGGCCAGAACGATGGAGTAGATGCCAAGGGGCAGACAGCAGAAAACAGTGGCGAGAATGGCCCATACCAGGTTGTTGTCGGGTCTGGGCACGGGATTGCCGCCCATGGGGTTCCTTCCCATTCCTCCGGCTGGATTTCCCGAGAATTGATTGTAGCCACCCTGGTTATATCCCTGCTGGTTGTAACCCTGCTGGTTGTAGCCACCCTGATTGTAACCGCCTTGGTTATTGGCTTGCTGGTTGTAGCCGCCCGAGGCGGTGTTGCCACTCTCCTGGCCGGCCGACTGCTGCTGGGCGGAGTCGAAGGGTGGTGGAGTGGATGCCGACGAGTAGGCGGTGTTGATGAAAAACACCAGTTCGGGTATCTGGCCCGCTGGCATCCAGTTGGCCATTCCCTCTGTCCATACCATCGTGTTGCTGTTCACGCCACATGAGGCGAGCTGGTAATCCTCTACCGGACCTCGCTGCTCGTTTTCAGGAGTAATGTAATAATACTTTTTCATGATATCTTTGGGCTGTTGATATTCTTTTCTTGGTTATTGTCAAGTCGGCAGTTTATCTCGACGACCTGAATCCTTCCATGTTCACGTATTTGCGCTTCATCATGCGCTTGTAGATGTCGGCTATCCAGTAGTTGCTGGTCAGGATGAATGCCAGGCCGATGAGGGCAACCAGTGAGAAGCCCAGATTCTCGCCCATCACGGTGGGCAGGAACATCACGAAGAGCATCGGAAGGAAGAAGGCTGCCAACTGCACTACCACCTGCACCCAGTTGTTCTCCATACTGCCCTTGCCGATGAACTTGGTGTTCAGGGGCATGGTCTGCTTGTTCCATATCGCCATGTAGAGGAAGGCGCAGTGCACCGGACCCGCCGTGATCAGCATGATGGAGACCAGCATCAGCAGGCTGCATTTGCCCATCACCAGGATGGGAATCATCAGGAGGAAGGGGAGCAGCAGCATCAGCGAGTAGAACAGGTATTTGGCTTTCAGCAGCGAGATGATGTTCTCCTTGTGCACCATCAGGCAGTCGATGTAGTTGCCCTCATAGCACATCACACGGGTGAGCACCATGGCGCCGAAGATGGCGAAGTTGTATACCACCAGGAAGTAGGTCATGCTGCCTTGGTAGATGTCGGTGAACGAGATGAGCAGGCTGAAGACAATCACCAGCGACGTGGCCATGATGAACCCCTTGCGGATGTTCTTGTTGCGCATGATGCTCTTGATCTCAAGCTTCACATACTCTCCCAACTGGCCGAAGCGGTCGAGGGCGCTCAACTGCGTCACATGCTTGATCTGTGTGGTCTCGGTCTTCGACAGCTCGGCATAGACCGACGAGAACTGTAGGCGGCGGTTGACCAGTATCACGATGGCCAGCAACAGCAGGAGTCCTATCCAGGCCAGCACCGACCAATGCGGAAGCAGGTGGCCCAGTTGGGAGTAGAAGTCGCACAACTGCGATATGCCGGCATCCCTGCCGATGTACCAGGGCGAGAAGATGATGGCGTAGACGGCCGCCGGCAGCAACCACCATAGCAGGCTCTTGTTCACCAGGGTGCGCACAATCACATACCATTGGCTGTTGGCCACCACCAGCAGGTGGAGCGAGAGCAGGAACCCGAGCGTCACCCAGATGCCCTCGCTGAACACCACCGACATGATGGCGAAGGGGATGAACATAGCCATCCACAGCAGGTTGCTGCTGCTTGTCACCGAGTTGAAGATGAAGCAGTCGATGCAGGTATATTTGCCTATGGGCAGCAGCACGTAGGGTTTCACCATCTGCGATGGCGTCTGCTGCGACATGAAGCGGAAGAAAAAGTCCACGCCGAGGATGAAGGGCAGTACGCCAAAGAACACCTCGCATGCTGTGTAATGATTGCTGGAGTTGGCCACTAAGGCCAGAATCACGGCGAAAAACATCAGGTAGAATACCATGAAGGCTGCCATCACGTAGACGACGGCTTTCGCTATCTTGTTCTGGTTGAAAGCGGCGCTGCGCTTCTCAGATAACTTGATGTGCTTGCGAAGGGTCTTGATGAGCTGCCAACGCGAGATTTTGTTGTTCTTCGACATCTGTCGGTGTGGTTATTTGAGTTTTTAACTGGATTCGATGGTGCCGTCTCGCTCCACCCGAGGAGCGACTAACGCAAGTCGATGACCTCGGCCTGCGGGTAGTCTTTCGAGTTGAACGTGAACTTCGCGTCGCTCAGGTTCGCGGCCTTGAAATTGCTGATGACGACGGTGGTCCATTTGCCGCCCTGGAGCATCTTCACCACAGAGGGCAGGTAGGTCTTGCTGTTCACGGTGATGGTCATCTCCTTGATCGACTGGTTGGCCGACTGCGCCTTCAGGTGCACCTCGTAGCCAGCCTTCACGTTCTTCATGCTCAGCGCATAGCCTTTCTTGTAGAGGTTGATGAAGTGGTAGGGGTTGAGCTGGGCTTGCTGGCCCTCGCTGGGCGAGCTCACGTTCACCTCTTCCGAACTCTTCATGTAGGTCCACATCGTCTTGCCGTTGTACCATACGATGGCCTGTGGCGTAGTGGCCTGGAATTTGTTGCCTTTGATGAGAATCGTGCCCGAGGTGTTGGCTGTCTTCTCGCCTGAGATCTTGAAATTGGCGCTCGCGCCACCCTTGTTGCTGATGATGGCCGAGGTCTTGTCGAGCACTTGCTTGGCCTTGGTGGCATTCTGTGCGCTCATGCCCAATGCCAATAGCATCAGGCAGGATATGGTCAGTATTCTTTTCATCGTTTTCTCATTTAATGGTTGATAATAATGGATAACCAATCGTGGTTGGTAATATGTCAACCCGGCCGTGGCCGGGATTGAGGTCAAGTCAATAGCGCTCCGCTGAGGGCCATCAGCCTCTCATCTTCGCGAACAGGGCCGACAGGCTGTTCTCGTCGGCGATGAGCACCTCGCGGGGCTTGCTGCCCTGGGCCTGGCCCACCACGCCGGCTTTCTCCAACTGGTCCATCAGTCTTCCGGCACGGTTGTAGCCGATGGAGAAACGGCGCTGAATCATGCTCGTCGACCCTTGCTGGGTGCGCACGATGTGGATGGCGGCCTCCTCGAGCAGCGGGTCAAGGTTCGACGACTCCATCGTGCCGCCGCCTACACCGTCGCTGAAGCCGGCGTCCTCGCCCACGGGCTCGGGCAGCTCCATCATATGGGCCGGACCGGGTTGCTTGGCGATGTAGTCGTTCACTTTCTCCACCTCGGGGGTGTCGATGAAGGCGCACTGCACGCGCACGGGGTCGCTGCCGCTCAGGAAGAGCATGTCGCCACGGCCCACCAGCTGGTTGGCGCCGGGACGGTCGAGAATGGTGCGCGAGTCGACCATCGCACTCACCTTGAAGGCCATGCGGCCAGGGAAGTTGGCCTTGATGTTACCCGTGATGATGCTGGTGGTGGGGCGCTGGGTGGCTATCACCATGTGGATGCCCACGGCACGGGCCAGCTGGGCGATGCGGGCGATAGGCAACTCTATCTCCTTGCCGGCGGTCATGATGAGGTCGCCGAACTCGTCGATCACCACCACGATGTAGGGCATGTACTCGTGGCCCTCGGCGGGATTCAGCTCGTGGTTCACGAATTTCTGGTTGTACTCCTTCACCGTGCGCACCTTGGCTATCTTCAGCATGTCGTAGCGCCTGTCCATCAGCGTGGTGAGGCTCTTCAGCGTGCGCACCACCTTCGTCACGTCGGTGATGATGGGGTCCTCGTCCTCGTCAACGCTGGCCATGAAGTGGGCGGCGATGGGGGCATAGACGCTGAACTCCACCTTCTTCGGGTCGATGAGCACTAATTTCAGCTCATTGGGGTGCTTCTTGTAGAGCAGCGAGGTGATGATGGCGTTCAGACCCACCGACTTTCCCTGTCCGGTGGCACCGGCCACAAGCAGGTGGGGAATCTTGGCCAGGTCTACCATGAACACCTCGTTGGTAATCGTCTTGCCCAGGGCGATGGGAAGGTCCATCTTCGTCACCTGGAACTTCTTCGAGTCCAGTATGCTGCGCATCGATACGATGTTGGGCTTGGCGTTGGGCACCTCGATACCTATCGTTCCCTTGCCGGGGATAGGGGCGATGATGCGGATGCCAAGGGCTGCCAGGCTCAGTGCGATGTCGTCTTCCAGGTTGCGGATGCGCGAGATGCGCACACCCTCGGCAGGGGTAATCTCGTAGAGCGTGATGGTGGGACCCACGGTGGCCCTGATCTCACGTATCTGCACGTTGAAGCTGTTGAGCACCTTCTCTATCTGCTCCTTGTTGGCCCTCAGCTCGCGCTCGTCGATATAGGGCCTGCTGTCGTTCTCGTAGGCCTTCAGCAGGTCGAGGGTGGGGTAGCGGTAGCTGGTGAAGGGCTCATGGGGGTTGAGGGGCGTCGACAGGTCGTAGTGGTTGCTCAAGCGCTTGCCTTGCGCACGTGCCTCTTCCTCGCCCACTTGTATCTCGAAGGCGCTGCCGTCTTCTTTCTTGTCCTCACGCTTGGGCGGGCGGATGCGGCCGAAGTCCTCATCCTTGTATCTGGGCTCCACCACGCTCACCTCGCCATTCTCGGCGAATTGCACCACCTGGGCCTCAGGGTCGTCGTAGGTGTGCTCGGCACCGTCTTTCTCGGCCAGGTCACCGTTCTGTCCGTTGTTGTCGCCCCTGTTGGTGATGATGAGCGGGATGCTGTGCAGGAATTTCGCCGGGTTCAGGATGTGCTGCACCGTATAGATGGTCTGGGCACTGAGGTATACCAGGAAGGCCAGGGCCACGATCACCAGCAAGCCGATGAGAGTGGGCGTGCCGCCTATGTTCTCGATATAGTTGCAGATATACAGGCCATGGTCGCCACCGGGATTGAACACGGAGTCGGGAAACAGCGGGGGCAGCAACTTGGCGAAAGCCACCGAGCACCATATCATGATCACGCCAAGGGCGAAGAACCATTTCACCAGGTTCAGGTTGTACGAACGGGTGAGCTTCAGTCCCACAAGTATGATGAATATCGGAATGGCATAGGCGGCGATGCCGAAACAGCGCGAGATGAGGAAGTGCGACACTATGGCGCCAATCGAGCCGCAGATGTTCTGGAAGCTCCTCTCAGGGTTCTCCACCTCGCCGGGCTGCAGCGAGGTCACTAAGCTCTGGTCGGCCTCACAGGTGGTGAAATATGAGGTGAGGGCGATGAACATCAGCACGCCGATAAGGAGCAAAATGATGCCAATGCCGAATCGCAGCCGCTCGTCACGGTAGAAATTCAAACCCAGGGACTCCAGAAAAGTCGTATTCTTCTTTATCGCTTTTTTCCTAACCATTTCCAATCAAAATATGAGTCTTTCTATTCCTGTTGGGGCAGCTTCTGCGTGCCCTCTGCACTCCGTTGGGTGGATGTGCTTGAAATCTTATGCAAAAGTAACTGAAAAAAATCACAAAAAACTATTTTTTCATAACTTTTTTGTATTTTTGCATATTGTAACGATATCATGGGAAAAATTATTTATAATAAGTTCGACAAAAAGCTCATCACAAAGCTTCCGCGTGTCACCTTCGAGGGGACTACCATTGTGGTCGTTTCCAACTTCGAGGCGCACAAGGCTGTCGACTTCCTGCTCAAGCAAACCCTTCTGGGGATTGACACCGAGACAAGGCCCTCGTTCAAGAAAGGCAAGCAAAATATCGTGTCGCTTCTGCAGGTGGCCACGAAAAATATCTGTTTCCTCTTCCGGCTCAACTATATCGGCCTCTCCGATGATATCCGAAGGCTCCTCGAAGACACCACGGTGCCGAAGGTGGGGCTCTCCTTGCACGACGATGTGCTCTCGCTTCACAAAAAAGGTGATTTCACCCCCGGATTGTTCATCGACTTGCAAGACCACATGAGGGAGTTGGGTATCGAGGACATGAGCCTCCAGAAACTCTACGCCAACCTCTTCGGGATGAAAATCAGCAAGACGCAGCAGCTGTCGAATTGGGAGGCGGATGTGCTCAGCGACAAACAGAAGACGTATGCCGCTACCGATGCCTGGGCCTGCGTGATGCTCTACGAGGAGTATCTCCGACTGAGAGCATCGGGCGACTACACACTCGAAATCGTTGATGAGTCTGAAACCGAACCGTCTGACAGCCAATCCTGAACAACGATTGGCTGAATTCTTTCTTTAAACTTGCTTACCATGTATAAGAATGTGTATCTTCGAAAGGGAAAAGAGGAGAGCCTGCTCCGATTCCACCCTTGGATTTTCTCTGGTGCCATCAGCCATTCCGACAACGACGTGCAGGATGGCGAGATCGTGAGGGTGGTCACCGCCGGCGGCAATTTCATTGCCGTGGGACATTTTCAGATGGGCTCCATCGCCGTCAGGGTGCTCTCGTTCGAGGACGAGGAAATCAACCGCGATTTCTGGAAAAAAAGGTTGGCTGCGGCCCTGAGGATGAGGGGCCCGGCCTGGTCGTCGACTGCTACGGCTCCACCGCTGTCATGCAGGCACATAGCGTGGGCATGCATCTCTGCCGCCACGAGGTGGCCAAGGCGCTTGTCGAGGTGATGGGCCGGCAGCTCACCAGCGTGTATTACAAGAGCGAGACCACGCTGCCTTTCCTGGAGCAGCAGACCAGCGGCTTCATCGTGGGCAACGACGAGAACGACGTGGCGCTGGAAAACGGACTGAAATTCCATGTCGACTGGCTGAAAGGACAAAAAACGGGTTTCTTCGTCGACCAAAGGGAGAACAGAAGCCTGCTCGAGCATTATGCCAAAGGCAAGCGTGTGCTCAATATGTTCTGCTACACGGGTGGTTTCTCGTTCTATGCCATGAGGGGCGGGGCCCAGTTGGTTCACTCCGTCGACTCCAGTGCCAAGGCCATCTCGCTCACCAACCAGAACGTGGAACTCAATTTCCCCGGCGACAAGCGGCATGAGGCTTTCTGCGACGACGCATTCAGTTTCTTGCAGAAAACCGATTGCGAATACGACCTCATCATTCTCGATCCTCCTGCCTTCGCAAAGCATCGGGGCGCTCTTCACAATGCGCTGAAGGGGTACACCCGACTCAATGCCAAGGCGTTCGAGATCATCCAGCCGGGAGGCATCCTGTTCACCTTCAGTTGCAGCCAGGTGGTCACGAAAGATCATTTCCGCAATGCGGTCTTCACCGCGGCGGCCCAGGCTAAAAGAAAGGTGAGAATCCTGCACCAGCTCCATCAGCCTGCCGACCATCCCATCAACATCTACCATCCCGAGGGCGAATACCTGAAGGGACTTGTCCTGTATGTCGAATAGCCTTCTGCAGTCACCGTTCGTCAGGCGAGTGTCCGGCTTCATTCAGCAGCACCAGCTGATGGATGGGTCGGGGAAATACCTCGTGGCGCTTTCGGGCGGGGCCGACAGCGTGGCCCTGCTCAGGGTGACGCGCCTGTTAGGCTACGATGTGGAGGTTGCCCACTGCAACTTCCGCTTGCGTGGCGAGGAGTCCGACCGCGACGAGGCGTTCTGCAAGCAGCTCTGTGCCTCTTTGGGCATACCGCTGCACATCGCCCATTTCGATACTTCGGAGTATGCCGCTGCCCACCATCTGAGCATTGAGATGGCGGCAAGGCATCTCCGCTATGGCTATTTCAGGCAACTGCTCGCCGACTTGGGTGCCCAAGGGGTGCTGGTGGCGCATCACCGCGACGACTCGGTGGAGACGGTGATGTTGAACCTCATCCGCGGGACGGGCATCCATGGGCTCACGGGAATCGCTCCCCAGCACGAGGGGGTGATCAGGCCCTTGCTCTGTGTGGGGCGCGACGACATCGTGGCTTTCCTGACGGATATCGGTCAGGATTATGTCACCGACAGCACCAATCTCGTAGATGACGTGGTGAGAAACAAGATCCGTCTCAATATCCTGCCGCTCATGCGCGAGATCAACCCCTCGGTTTCCCTGTCGATAGCCCAGATGGCCGAAAAACTCGGTCAGGTGGCGACGGTTTATGACGAGGAAATGGGGCGAAGGGCCGAGAGCGCCCGGGTAGAGACAGGCGACAGTGAGGTGAGCGCCTACCGCATCAGTCAGGTCACCACCGAGGGACAGCTCTTCCATATCCTTTATCCTCTGGGTTTCAAGCCCAAATGCATCGAGGATGCCTTTCTGGCCGTGTCGCGGCGCAGCACTGGGGCTTCCTTCCTTTCAGATGCCTATGAGATGGTGGTGGATAGGGAGTTGTTGTTTGTGATGCCTATTCAAAAGCCGTTCAAGGCCATGCGCATACCCATCGCCGGACGGTATGTCATCTCCCCGAAAACCTCATTCTGTGTGGAGGAGTTGGTGGCGGGTGAGGGTTTCACACCTAGCCGCGACCCGTGGTGTGCTACCCTGGATGCCGGGAAGGTGGAGTTTCCGCTCTTCCTCAGGCAGGTGGAGCCGGGCGACCGTTTCTCTCCCTTGGGGATGAAGGGAACGAAACTGGTGAGCGACTTCCTCACCGACCAGAAAGTGAATGTGGTGGAACGCCGCCGCCAACTGGTGGTCACCGATGCCCACAACCATATCCTCTGGCTGGTAGGGCGCCGGCCCGCACACCCTTGCCGCATCACCCCATCCACCAGCAAGGTCCTCATTCTCAGGTGGGAACGATAGGTTGGTTACCTCGCCTAACGAGTCACTCTACTTTTTTTCAAACCATCTTTTTTTTCACTTCGGTGGACTTATGGTCGCTGTGGTAACTTCCTCCCCCTCTAAGATTAGAGGGGGGAAGGGGGCGTTGATAATCATTGCTTCGGGAACCGGCATCGTGGGTCTACGCCCCCCTGCCCTTTGTCATATGAAATATAAAAAAACGCTGACGCTTGGAAAAAGGAACACGAACCGCCGTCGCTTAGAAAAAAGGCCATAAAGGCCTGAGAAAAAGAAGAAAAAAGATTTGTATGATTTTCTAATAGATTTTGAAAGATTTTGAGCAGAGCGACCCCAAAAGAGGCCAATCTCAATCTCAAACATCGTGCAAGCCTTGAGCAATAGAGCTTGCTCTAATTGCCGAGGCGCCGCCGATGAGGGTGTGTCAAAATAGTCAGGTGCTCGCTGTAGGGACGCAGCATGCTGCGACCCCCTCCGACTCCCCCGTTTGTCGGGGGAGAGCAATCTACAGCGTGGTTGGACATTTTTTAAAGGACATTTCTATTTTGACACACCCTCCTCAAACCTCAAATCCTCACCCCTCTTTTCCAGTCTTGCAGCGCTCGCAAATGCCTTTTACCACATATTCCGCCTCTTCCAACTCAAACCAACTGGGCAAGGCCACGGGAGGGATACGCACATTGTTAAGGCAATAGGTGCGGTGGCAGATCTTGCAGGTGAGGTGAACGTGCCCCTCGCATTGGCGGGTGTCGTCGAAATGGCAGACACAGTATTTCTGCGTGCCGCTGCCGTCGTTGATCTCATGCAGCAGATGGGCGTCGGTCAGGGTGGTCAGCGTGCGGAAGAGGGTGGAGCGGTCGACAGTGGGCAGGGCTTCCATCAAATCCTGCAGGTTGAAGGCATCGTGGAAATGATGGCGCACGTGGCGCCACACCATCAGCCGCACGGCGGTAACATGCACGCCGGCGTTGTCGAGCGACTGCTCGTCGGAGATGAGATATTGTGGATGATGCATCATTTGGCGTTGAAAAGTTTCTGCAAAAATAGTTCTTTTTCCTTTTTTTTCGTAACTTTGGGGCATTAAAACAAACTATTATGAAAAAAATCACATTATTAGCAACTGTTATGATGGTTGCCTTGTTGGCAAGCTGTGGGGCTGCTCCAAAGCAGGCTGCCACACCCGACAAGGCCGACGGCCAGAAGGCCACGGTCTATCTCACCAAGGAAATATCACCCGAGGCATTGGTGAAAATCTATCATGCGCTCGGCAGGACGGCAACAGGAAAGGTGGCGGTGAAAATCTCTACCGGAGAGTCGGGCAATCCCAACTACCTCAAGCCCGAACTCATCAAACTCCTTGTCGACGAGGTGGACGGCACGATCGTGGAATGCAACACGGCCTATGAGGGAAAGAGAGACTCCTTCGAGGAGCATTGGCAGACCATCAAGGACCATGGCTTCCTGCCCACCTTCAAGGTCGACCTCATGGACGAGGAGGGCGACATGACCATTCCGGTCAACGACTCCACACATATTAAATATGATATCGTGGGCAAGCACCTGGCCAACTACGACTTCATGATCAACCTCGCGCACTTCAAGGGACATCCCATGGGTGGGCTCGGTGGCGTGCTCAAGAATGCCTCTATCGGCGTGGCCTCGGCCAACGGAAAGGCCAATATCCACACCGCCGGTTACCAGGAGGTGGTAGAGGGACTCTGGTCGCATGTGGAAGATCAGGACGGATTCCTCGAGTCGATGGCGGCAGCCGCCCAGGCCGTGCACAATTTCTTCGGCAATGGCGAGCGCATCGTCTATATCGCCGTGATGAACAACATGACCGTCGACTGCGACTGTGTGGCCACGCCTGAGCCAGTGAAGCTCAAGGACTACGGTATCCTCGCCTCCCTCGACCCCGTGGCGCTCGACCAGGCCTGCGTCGACATCATCTTTGGCATGACGCCCAGCGAGGGCAACGACAACCGTCCGCTCATCGAGCGCATCAAGCAGCAGCACGGCACGCATACCATCGACCATGCCGCCAAAATCGGACTGGGCACCAAAGACTACGAACTGGTCAATATCGACGAGAAATAATCCAACTCTTCACCTTATTAAGGAGTTCAGAAGTTCAGAAGTTCAGGAGTTCAGGAGTTCAGACATTACCATAGCAACAACCACTGAGGCCATCGAGGTGTATTCGGGCTATTGTCTGCACTACTGCAACTCCTGAACTCCTGTAACTACAAGAAGTTGAGCGAATTCGAAACGGAAATCAATCACGATAAACATTATGAAAGTCTTACTCATCAACGGAAGTCCACGTAAGAATGGCAACACATTCGTCGCCCTCAAGGAGGCGGCCGATACTCTCGAGAAACAAGGCATAGAGACCGAGATTGTGCAGATTGGGGCAAAACCCATCCGGGGGTGCATCGCCTGCGGACAATGCGCGGCCCGCGGCCTTGGCAGGTGTGTATTCGACGACGACCTCTGCAACCGTGTGGTGGAGAAGCTCGATGGTGCCGACGCACTCATCGTAGGCTCTCCCGTCTACTACGGCCAGCCCAACGGTTCGGTGCTCTCTCTCATCCAGCGTATGTTCTTCTCGGCTGGAAGCAAGGTGCAGAACAAGCCGGCTGCTGCCGTGTGCGTGTGCCGGAGAGGTGGCGCCACAGCGGCTTTCCAGACCCTGACCATGCCGTTCCAGATGATGAACATGCCCGTCGTCTCATCACAGTATTGGAATATTGTGTATGGCAGGTCGGAGGGAGAGGCGGCCCTCGACACCGAGGGAATGCAGACCATGCGCACGATGGCCAACAACATGGCCTGGCTGCTCAAGAAAATCCATACCGGCGAGCCCGACTTGCCAGAGCGTGAGCCGTGGCAGCCGATGAACTTCATCAGGTGATGACCGAGGTGGTGTGTCCATTCTGAACACGCCCATCTCGCATCTTTCACGACTTTTGTCGCCTGAGATTCTTAGTCGGGATACCCTCATGGGTGTCCTGACTTTTATTTTGCGATAAATTGCAAAGAAATGGAAACATATTGTAAAGCATTATACGGATGATATGACTATTTTTGCAGTGTAAATCATTCTCTAACTATCCTTATGAAAAAAGTTCTTCTTCAACTACTCATGCTTTTTGCCTTCTCGGCAGCCAATGCACAGAATCCTTACCTTCCGCTGTGGGAACATCTGCCCGATGGCGAGCCAAGGGTTTTCGAGGACCCCGACAACCCCGGAAAGTACAGGGCCTACATCGTGGGCTCACACGATGTCAACTACACCTCTTATTGCAGCAACGACATCCGTCTCTGGTCGGCACCGGTGTCGACGGACAATGGGACACCATGTTCGCCCCCGACCTCGTGGAGGTGAGAGACCGCGCCACGGGAAAGAAAACCTATTATCTCTATCCTCACTCCAGAGGGTGGGGCAGAGTGGCCATGGTGTGTAAGGGCGACCGCCCCGACGGACCATTCACGCCGGTCAACCTCACCGAAGACGGACGGCGGTGCTTGCCAGGCTCGCTCATCGATTTCGACCCCTCGGTGTTCATCGAGAACATCACCGACAAGAAAGACCCTGACTACGACAAGGGCTTCCGTGCCTATGTGTTCTATGGATTCCAGCATTCCACGGCCTGTGAGCTCGACCAGGACAATATGTATGCCATGCGCCCGGGCACTCAGCTGCACGACTACTTCATCCCGGCCAGCTCCCGCTACGGCGAGGTGCGCGACCCCGCAGGCACGAAGTATCCCGCGCTCTACAAAGACCAGAACCCTGGCGACTTCAACTTCTTCGAGGCTTCGTCTATACGCCAGGTGGGCAACAAATACGTGATGGTGTTCTCAGGATATTCGGGACCTGACTACGGACTGGGGTCCACCAACTCGGCCCTTCGCTATGCCTTTGGCGACTCGCCACTCGGACCATGGCGCTCGGGAGGCGTGCTGGTCGACTCGCGTGGCGTGGTGCCCAACGAGGATGGCTCTCACCTCACCACCACCAATGCGGCTCACAACACCCATGGCTCGCTGCAGGAAATCAATGGCCAGTGGTATGTGTTCTACCATCGTCCGCCACGCGGGTTTGGCAATGCCCGCCAGGCCATGGTGGCACCAGTGAAAATCGTCTGCGACAAGAAAGCCGTGGCCGACGGTGGAATGGTGCGCATCGTGGGATACGACCCCTTCGTCAAGAACAATGAGTGGACGGCATCGGCTGCCGACGGCACCTGCTACACGGGCGCCGAGGTCACCTCGGAGGGCTTCCAGATCTTCGGCCTTCCTCCTTATCAATACTATTCGGCCGGTCTGGCTTGCTACATGACGGGTAACGACTGGATGCAAGACAACCACGACAACTGGAACAACAGCATGGACCTTGCCGGCATCACCAACAAAGGGGTGGTGGGATTCAAGTATTTTGGCTTCGGAGGCCTGGCCAAGGACACCAAGGGTGTGAAGGCGTTCACTGGCGCCGCCAAAGGCGATGGCACGACGCTCAACCTCTGCCTCACTCCCGGTGGGCACGGCGCTTTCCGCATCCATGTGATGCTCGACGGTCCCTATGCCAACGACACGTGGAAGGGACGTGAGATAGGTGTCATCGATATTCCTGCCGACGCCCCGAAAGAGAAACGTATGGTGCAGTTGGCCGTACCTGCCGTTGAGGGACTAAAAGGCAAGCATGCCATCTACCTCGTGGCCGAGGGCCCAGAGGTGGAGCAGCCCCAGCGCGACCGCCGGCAGTTTGGCGGCCGTATGATGGCTCCACAGCGCCCGGAGGGCCTCTTCGACCTCCACGGCATCGGTTTCTCCAAATCGGGCGTGGCCTGTGTGCCTCCTGTCGTGCCCAAGGTCACCATCACCGTCGACGGTAAGGCCCTGCGCTTGCCCGACACCCCAGTGCGCAGCACCAATGCCAACGGTTATGTCGACGTGACGCACTACCAGACCTACGCGCCACTCAGCGACAACTCCGTCATCAAGGCCACGGCTTCCGACCCATCGGTGAAAATCGTCATCGGAAAGATTGCTGATGGCAGGGCAACGGTGAAATGCACCTACAACGGACAAGACAAACTCTATCTCATCAACTAAGAATCGTCAATCCCACCTTTGATATCATTATGGCGGGCGCATCTGCGTCCGCCATAATTTTTACCAGCCCATCACACGAGTAATCAGCACATTCCGTAGTTAAATTAATATATCAGAATTCTCAGTATATTCCGTAGTTAAATAAATATTTCAGAACTCTCAGTATATTCCGTAGTTCCTTTCCCGACCCTTTTGTGTTTATAAACTAAGAGCCAAACCACAAAAAAATAGTCATTTTTTTTGTGTTCTACATGTTTGTAGTTACTTTTGCAGTACCTGTAGTTGCTGTTCAGGTAAATAAGATGTTTCATGCAAAGGAATCGTGAAATCTACAAGGTGACATTGGTCGGAGGATTGGTCAATCTGATTCTCCTCCTCTTCAAGTTTGTCGCGGGCATCGTGGCACATAGTGCCGCCATGGTGGCCGATGCCATTCACTCGCTGTCCGACTTCCTCACCGACATCATTGTGATGGTGTTTGTCAGTATCAGCGGCAAGCCACAGGACAAGAGTCACGACTACGGGCACGGCAAGTATGAGACACTTGCCCTCACGCTCATCGGACTGGCCTTGCTGGCGGTGGCCATAGGCATCTTCTACAATGGTATCGTCAAGATTGTGGCATGGGCTGGGGGAGAGCAGTTGGAGGCTCCAGGCATGCTGGCCCTTTGGGCGGCCCTGTTGTCGATATTGTTGAAGGAGGGTGTGTATCATTACACAAGGATAAAGGCACGGCAACTCAACTCCCCGGCGATGGAGGCCAATGCCTGGCACCATCGTTCCGATGCGCTCTCGTCGGTAGGTACGGCACTGGGCATCGGTGGAGCCATCCTGCTGGGGCAGCGATGGACGGTGCTCGACCCCGTGGCCTCTGTCATCGTAGGCCTGCTCATCACCAAGGTGGCCGTGGGCTTGTTGCTCCGTGGCATCGGCGACCTCACCGAACAGTCGTTGCCCGACGATATCGAAGACGAGATTCTTGGCATGGTGGCGTCAATCCCTGGCGTGGTGGAGCCCCACCATCTGCGTACCCGGCGTCTGGGCAATCGCTACGCCATAGAGTTGCATGTCAGGATGGATGGCGACATGTCGCTTCGTGAGTCGCACGACAAGGCCACCGAGGTGGAGCATCTGCTCAGAGACAAATATGGCGCGGATACCCATGTGGCCGTTCATGTCGAACCGGCTTCCACATAGCTATCCACGCCCTTTTCCACGAGAGCACAAGCCTCTCAGTACCTATCCCACGAAATACTCATGCCCCGGTATGTACGATAGCAGTTTCGTCACCGCATAGCAAACCACGAAGGTGAGCACGGCGATGACGGGAATGCAGATGCCCACAGGTAACAGCGGGTTGGCCACATCACCGGCTATCAGCATGCCTGCGATGGGACCGAGGAAGAAGAGATGCATCAGGTACATGCCAAACGAGCATTTGGCGATATCGGTGATGATGGCGGGATTCTTCCGCGGCTTGATGCAGGTGAACAGGATGAATGCGCCAAAGGTGGCCAGCAGCACGTTGGGCGTGCAGAACTCCCACGACCACTCGAGCATGGGTGTCTCGATCAATGTTCCCGGCACGCCCTTCAGCCAGAAGCTCCATGCCGTGAACACCGCACCGATGACGAGGCAAACTGTTCCGACGACGAGTCGGCGCTTGTCCGACCAGCCGAGATGCACGCGGATATAGTGGGCGAGCACCAGATAGCCCAGATAGCCCGAGCAATACCAGAACATCGAGAACCCATTCCAGAAACACTCGCCCCATAACTCGGCCGATACGAAACGGTGGAGCCACGGGATGAGGGTGGTGAAGGCAAATATCCCTAAGAAGATGCGCTCGTCGCGCGCACTGGCACGCTCAAGCCAGGGCGAGACTACCGGGATGATGAGGTAGAGGCTGATGAGCGGATACATGAACCAAAGGTGGCCACCCATCGAGGGGAAGTTGAACGGCAGCATCTTGAAGTCGGCCATCGACTGCTCCCATGTCATGCCGCCCCACAGCAGGGGCAGGAAGGTGTAGAGCAGCAGGAAAAAAATGAACGGCGGGAGGATGCGCTTGAACCTGCGCTTGTAGAACTGCGTCATCGTCACTCCCTCGCGCATGGGCACCAGCAGGAATGCCGACACGATCATGAACAACGGAACGGAGATACGGCCCGCACCGCCATCCCAGATGGCTACCCATAGCCGGTTGCTCTCGTTGGCCAGTTGCGACATGTTGCCAGCCAGTCCCGAAACGTCGGCACCATAGAAATTCTCACTGGCGTGAACGAGCATCACCAGGAAGCAGGCTATCACGCGGATGTAGTCAACAAACGCTATTCTCTCTCTCATTGCTCTATTTTAGTCTTTGATTGTAAATGGTTCTCAAGTTTCGCATTCGTAGATGGGACAAGAGGGTGGGGCCATTCCTCTGGCGAGGATGTGTCAAAATGAACTCTGAGGAATGTCCAACCTCGCTGTAGGGACGCAGCATGCTGCGTCCGCCCGAAGAAAGCTTCAAAAAGATGCTCCAAGAGCAATCTTTTTGACATTTTGCTTAACCAAATCGCTGGCGGACGCAGCATGCTGCGTCCCTACAGCGAGCACTGGCCGATTTTGACACACCCTCCTACATTTATCCAGTGCCCATTCTTCTGATATCCTTTCTTTCAGAGGAATCTCGTATCCACCAATACTATTGTGTTAATTCCTGAACTCCAAGATTATTGTCCGAACTCCAAGTCAATTGTCTGAACTCCTGAACTTCTGAACTCCTGAACTTCTGAACTCCTGATTTCACCTTCTCGCCTCAAGCAAGAGGTTGAGTTTCCCGTCGTCGATGAGCTTCAGGATGAGTTCGCCAAACAGGGTGTTCTGCCAGGCAAACCATGGCCGCGTGTAGTCGGCGGCATTGTTCTTGTTGAACGACTCGTGGATGAACCCAGTGTGGTTGTCGGTGCGCATGAGCATCTCCAGTCCGGCCTTGATCTCGGCATCGTTGTTGCTGGTGAACACATGCATCATGATGCTCATGGGCCAAACCATGTCGTAACCCACGTGCGGACCGCCAATGCCCTCGCCGGCCTTGCCACGGAAGAACGAGGGGTTGTCCTCGCTCCACACAAAGCGGCGCGTGTTCTGGTAGATGGGGTCGTCCATGGGCACGTCGCCTAAATAGCCCATCGCCAGCAGCGAGGGCACGTTGGCGTCGTCCATCAGCAGGTGGCTGCCAAAGCCGTCTACCTCGAAAGCGTAGATCTTGCCATATTTGGGATGCTCCACCACGGCATACTGCCTCAGCGCCGTCTCCACCTCATTGGCCAACTGCTCACACTCCGTGGCAAGGGTGCCGTTGTGGTTCACCTGCCTGAGTATCTCGGCTGCTTTCCGCAGCGAACTGACTGCCATGAAGTTGGAGGGCACGAGGAAGGGGAAGATGGTGGCATCGTCGCTCGGACGGAACACCGAGGCGATGAGTCCCACGGGGCGAACGGGATGTCCCCAGCCGTCCCAGCCCACGGTGTCGAAGGCACGGTCGGTGCGGCGCTTGAACTGGTAGGGCCCCAGGTCGTTGCGGCGCTGCTGCTCACGGAAGGTCTTCACGGTGAGGGCGATGGCTTGCTCCCACAGGTCGCCAAAGACGGAGCGGTCGCCCGTCACGCGCCAATACTCATGAGCCAGGCGGATGACGTAGCAATGCGAGTCGATCTCATATTTGCGCTCATGCAGTTCGGGCTTCATGGCGGTCATGTCGCTCTGCCACTCTCCTCCCGTCGGACCATCGTTGAAGGCGTTGGCATAGGGGTCGATCACCAGACAGCGCAACTGCCTCAGTATCACGCCGCGCAGCATATGGGCCAACTGCGGGTCGTCGTTGGCAAAGCGCACGTAGGGCCACACCTGGGCTCCCGAGTCGCGCAGCCACATGGCGTGGATGTCGCCCGTATAGACGAAGGTGTCGTCCTCGCCGTCGGCCGTCTTGCGGTAGTGAACGGTGGTCTCCAGCGTGTTCGGGAAACAGTTCTCGAACATCCATGCCAGATAGTCGTTACCCTTCAGTTTTTTCTTCACTTCCTTGATCTTGTTGTCTATCGCCTTCGAGCGGAACAGGCGGTCGGCCTCGGCAGGGCGTTTCGACTGCAGCACCAGGGTGGTGTCGGCGGTCATGCTGATATACTCCCGGCCGAAGTCGGCTTGCTGCGCCATGGCATGGGCACAGCAGACGCTGAGAAATGAAATGATGATGGTTCGTCTCATAAATGAAGTCTATTTTTGGATGAATTTTATCGTCGTGCCATCGGCATAGTGCAGGATGTTGATGCCTGCCACCGGTTGGCTGATGCGCATGCCCTGGATGTTGTATAGGGTGTCGGTGCCCGTTCCGGCAGAGGCACGCCTGTCCTCTATCGAGGTCATCACGCTGTTGGTCTCTATCATCTTGCGGTTGGCCTCGCGGATGCGGTCCTCGAATACCTTCACCACCTCGCGGTCGTAGGTCATCAGGCCGTTCACCTCGGTCTCCACGTCGGTGGTCTGGGTGTAGACGGCGGCCGCGAAGCACGCCTTGTGGGCGTTGTAGTTGATGCCTCTGCCCAGTTGGGTGATCTGGTCGGCATAGCGCTCGTAGCGCGAGGTCACTCCTTCCACCGATAAGAAGACGGGCACGTTCAGCAAAGACGTGACCCTCCCCGGAGAAGGCCCCTGGGCGTTCTATGTGGTTTCTCCGAGTGCCGCCCTGCAGTCCTCGGGCAGCTATGAGGGCACGGGCCTCGGCCTTGCCATC
>ONSV01000164.1 GCA_900320585.1 uncultured Prevotellaceae bacterium
GGTATTCGTGAGTGCCTTGAAGGCCATTGCACCCATTTTGGTCTTCGTTCTCATTGTGGCCTCGGTGGCCAAGGCAAGGGGACGTTTGGGGTCACGGTTCCGCACGGTGGTGTCAAGATACTTGCTTAGCTCTTTCATCGCCGCATTGCTGGCAGTGGCGGGTAGCTTCCTCTTCCCCGTCACGTTGGCCATGGCCGAAGCCTCAGCCGAACAGGCACCTGTTTCCTTGGGCGACGTGTTTGCCAATCTGCTCACCAATATGGTGGCGAATCCGCTTGCTGCCACATCCACCGCCAACTATCTGGGCATCCTTTTCTGGGCTATCGTTTTCGGCCTGGCCATGAAGAAGGTGGCCAGCCAACAGACGATAAAGGTGGTGCACGATTTTGCCGAAGTGGTGTCGCAGACCGTGAAGTGGATTATCCAATTTGCTCCTTTTGGCGTGCTCGGCCTGGTTTTCACGTCGGTATCCGAAAGCGGTGTCGGGGTGTTCACCACCTACGGTCACCTGTTGCTCCTTCTGGTGGGATGCATGTTGGTCAATACGTTTGTCTCCAACCCCCTCATCTCTTTCTTGATGCTTCGCCGCAACCCATATCCGCTGTTGTTCACCTGTCTGAAGGAGAGTGGACTCAACGCTCTCTTCACACGCTCATCGGCAGCAAACATCCCCATCAATATGAACCTTTGCAAGAAATTGGGCCTTGACGAGGACTTCTATTCGGTGAGCATACCGTTAGGCGCTACAATAAACATGGATGGTGCGGCGGTCACCATCACCGTCATGTCGTTGGCCGTTGCCCATACGCTGGGGATTGAGGTGGGATTCCTGCCTGCATTGATGCTGAGCATCATCGCTACGCTGGGGGCCTGTGGCGCCTCAGGGGTGGCAGGTGGTTCGCTGCTGCTGGTACCCATGGCCTGCTCATTCGTCTTCTTCACCGCCACAGCCGAATACTACGACCGAAAGAAGAAACAATAAGCCGCCCTCACGCCACAGTCTCCCCCCGAATAGGAGGAGCCTGTTTCTTTGCATTTTTCTTAATAAATAAAAATCCAAGACAATCCAAGAATAAATTATTAGTATCATCTTTTTTTATTATTGAAATGAGAAAATTGAATAGAAGGTTTGCATTAGTGGCCGCCATGTCTGCCGGCCTCTGCTATGCATCACCCGTCAGGGGTGTGCAAACCGATGTTCTCACATCCAGTGACCCACCCACCGACTCGGTGTCGCTTCAGGAGATTGTGGTCACTGGCACGCGCAATGCTGTCGACGTACGGCATCTGCCCATGACGGTAACTGTGATCGACCACTCGGCGCTTGCCGAGCAACACCAGTCAAACATTCTGCCCACCGTGATGCAGCAAGTGCCAGGACTGATGCTTACCAGCAGGTCGATGATGGGCTATGGCGTGTCGACAGGCGCTGCAGGTGGCATCAACCTCCGTGGCATTTCAGGAGGTGCCGGCCAGTTGCTCGTGTTGATCGATGGACATCCGCAATACCAGGGCATCTATGGCCATCCCATATCCGATAGTTACCAGACGCTGATGGCCGACCGGGTAGAGGTGCTGCGTGGTCCGGCATCCGTGCTCTATGGCAGCAACGCTATGGGAGGCGTGCTCAATATCGTTACACGTTCCATGCACGAGAATGGTGTGAAGACCGACATCGACCTTGGCGCAGGCAGTTATGGCACGGTGCAGGCCGAGGCCACCAACCGTGTTCGCTCGGGGAAATTCAACAGTACGGTATCGGTGCAATACAACCGCACCGACAACCACCGTCCTCGAATGGGGTTTGAGCAGTATGGAGGATACATGAAACTGGGCTACGACTTCTCTTCACATTGGAACGCCTATGTGGATGCCAACATCACGCATTTCAACTCTTCGTATCCCGGTGCAGTGTCGTCACCCATCTACGGAGCCGACCAATGGATAACGCGTGGGGTGGTGTCGGCTGCCTTGGAGAACCATTTCAACCGCACCAGCGGAGCGCTCAGTGTATACTCCAACTTCGGCCGTCACAAGATAGACGATGGCTCGGCCGACCCTTCGGCTCCCACCCAGCGCTTCTTCCGTTCGAAAGACGCGCTTACGGGAGTGTCGTGGTATCAGAGCGCCCAACTCTTCGAAGGCAACCGCGTCACTGTAGGTCTCGACTACCAACATATTTATGGCCATGCCTACTACACTTCCAAGTCAACGGGCGAGGTGCTCGACACGCCCAACAAGCAGAGCGGACGCTCATATCGCAATGAGGTGGCTGGCTATGTCGACTTCCGTCAGGACATCCTCTCACGGCTCACTGTCGATGCCGGCGTTCGTGTCGACCACCATAGCATCACTGGCACAGAATGGGTGCCCCAGGCTGGTGTCGTGGTGCGTCTGATGCCGACAGGCGAGTTGAAGGCAATGGCGAGCAAGGGTTTCCGCAACCCCACCATGCGCGAGATGTATCTCTATCCTCCTTCAAATGAGGAGTTGGAACCTGAGCGCATCTGGAACTATGAACTGTCGTGGCGCCAGCGCATGGGGGCTTTCTCCTATGGCATCAACTTGTTCTACCTGAAGGGTGACAACATGATTCAGACCGTGGAGAGGAAGAATGTGAATACCGGCGAGATAGAGAACTATGGCGTGGAACTGGAGGCAGGATGGCGCTTCAGCCCGCATCTGAGCATCACGACCAACCATTCGTTCCTGCATATGGAGAACAAAGTGGTGGCGGCTCCTGAGTACAAAGGCTTCCTTGGCGCCAACTACCAATGGAAGCGGTGGAATGCTGTGACCGGACTGCAGTATATTTCCAACCTCTATACGGCTGTTGGCCAGAACGAGCAGACCGAAAACTTCTGCTTGCTGAATGCCTCGGTGAGTTATGCACTGGGTAACAACTTGAGCCTATGGGTGCGTGGCGAGAACCTCTTGGCCCAGGAATATGAGATCAACTTGGGCTATCCTATGCCACGTGCCACATTTATGGGCGGTGTAAATATTAGATTCTAATTGAGTTAATCAAAATCACTAAACCATTACTTTATACAACGACCATCATGCATTACCCCTTAAAATGGAAATCTTTGCTTGTACTGGTGCTATGCAGCGTGACGCTCGCTCATGCGCAAACCCGTCTTCAATGGGGCGACCAAGGCAATGGCACATACATCAATCCTGTGCTTAATGCCGACTATTCCGATCCCGACGTTATACGCGTGGGCAGCAAATACTATATGGTGGCCAGTGATTTCCATTTTATCGGAATGCAGGTGCTCGAGTCAGAGGATATGGTTAACTGGCGTTTGGTTAGTCAGATTTACACACGTTTCGACCTTCCGGGATGGGACACCAACTCCCATTATGCGGGTGGGTCGTGGGCTCCGAGCATACGGTGGCACAACAACCGCTTCTATGTATATTTCTGCACACCGGAGGAAGGCTTGTTCATGTCGTCTGCCCCCGATGCTCATGGACCATGGGAGCCGTTGCATTGTGTGAAGTCGGTAGCCAAGTGGGAGGACCCATGTCCGCTCTTCGATGATGATGGACAGGCATACCTAGGGCGCAGTCGGCATGGCGCTGGACCGATTATCGTGCATAAGATGTCGCCTGACGGAAAGACGTTGCTCGACGATGGTGTCACGGTATATACCGGTCCGGTGGCCGAGGGCACGAAATGGCTGAAACGCGACGGATGGTACTACCTCATCATCCCAGAGGGTGGGGTAGGACAAGGATGGCAGACTGTGCTCCGGTCGAGGAATGTCTATGGACCATACGAGAAGAGGGTGGTGCTCGAGCAGGGCTCAACCTCCGTCAACGGACCGCACCAGGGTGCACTGGTCGATACCCCCGAGGGTGAGTGGTGGTTCTACCATTTCCAGGAGACGCCAGTGCTAGGTAGGGTGGTGCATCTGCAGCCTGCCAGGTGGCATGACGGATGGCCGCTCATCGGCGTGGATATCGATGGCAATGGCGTGGGAGAGCCTGTGAAGGTGTGGACAAAACCACAAGTGGGGGCGGAAGCCCGGCCTTCGTTGCCTCATACAAGTGATGATTTTGCTGGAAGTTTGGGACTGCAATGGCAATGGTGCCATAATCCGGACAATGAGCGGTGGAGCCTAAGCATACGTCGTGGTTGGTTGACGATTCAGGCTCAGTCCTCGCCCGACCTGAGGAATGCGCGCAATATGCTTACGCAAAAGACCATGGGGTATGAGGGTGAGGCAACGACCTTGCTCGACTGCCGACAACTGGACAACATGGCGCAGGCAGGTCTGCTATGCATCGGAAGGTCGTTCCGGGGAATTGGTGTTTGTCCCGACGGCATCTATGTGGAGAAGGATGGTGAGCGTAGCGTGATAGACGGTCGGCATCCATCAAAGGTGTGGCTGCGTGTGTCGCTCGATGTCTCCACCAATCGTCATCGGTTCAGTTATAGCACCGATGGCAAGCATTTTTTGCCAGCAGGCGAGCCTTTCGAGATGCGGAGCGGTTTTTGGAAAGGATTCCGAGTAGGCCTATATTGCTATGGACAGTCAGGCGAGGCCCAGTTCGACTTTTTCGACTATAGGATACTTAGGTGATCAGGGCTTGACTCTGCACTCTCTTAATCGCGTGGCTTCCATCAGGCATGAGAATGATACCTGCATCGTTCATGTCTTGCAATCCTTCTGGTAATGGGAATCCTGTACCAGTCTTATGTACGATACGAGCATCTGCGGTCATTGAAGTCAGGATGTCGCCTTCATAAAAGGCCACGATGACAATGCCGAAGAGGAACAGCAGACACATCCGCCACGGCGATTCCTCTCAGGGCATCGGCTACATCTATTCGAGTATTGGGCAGATAGCGGGTTTTATACATAGTCTTTACTTTTTCAGTTCCATTTCATAACCATTCCATTCCTCGCCGTCTATCATATAGGCATCCGTTCCGCTGATGCGGAAACCGACGGATTTGTAACATTCAACTGCGGAATTGTTGTCGCAAAACACGCCGAGTGTGATGCGATTGGCTCCCAATTCCAGTTGCGCATGGTTGATAGCGAGATTGAGCATCTGCTTGCCGTAGCCTTTGCCACGTCTCGAGTCGTCAACTATCACAAAGCCGAAGCGGATGACGCTTTTGTCCTCTGATGGATGTCTTAATAAAATATGACCTACTATCTCCTCTCCAACAATAGCCGTAAGAGGATACATATTATCTCCTTTGTATTGCTTCATCATCTCCTCGGGCTGGGCAGGGAAATCCTCATACCTGTCAGCACTCCAGAGCCGGAACGTATGCTTGTCCTTGCACCAACTTAGAATCTTCACAGCATCGCAGGGATTGAATGGTCGGAGTTTCATTTCATTCATCTTGCAGAGTTGATAGTCTTTTGCAGTTCATCCAGGAAATGTGCGGCATGTCCGCCGTCCATCTGTACATGATGGAATTGGAAGGAGACAGGCAGAGAGGTTTTGAACAGCCCTTTTCGATATTTGCCCCACATCACCATCGGATTGCAGAACTGATCAGTGTATTGGTTGACAATGCTATCCAGTTCTGTCTGTATCATGGCAGATGTTCCTACAACCATATGGTCATCGAGAAAGGTACTCTGGCATTCTCTTGCTGCTTTTGTAGTCAGCTTCTGGTAATTGTGACAAAACTGTTGCAAATTGTCTGTGTAGGGAATGTCGCAAGAGTTAATGCCACCTTTGCTATTCTCCACGATGACGTTGACGGCAAGATTGTCGTAGTGAAACAGTTTTCCCTTCTCAGGCAACACATAGAACTCCTTGATGCCGCAGGCCGCCTTTCCTATGCACCAACAAAGGAGCACATTGAACCTAAACCCTTCTTGTTTACCCATCTTCACGATGCGGCTCACGTCCAGGGTCTTCACCAATGTTACCATCGGCATGGGCGATGACATCCATAAATTGAAAGCATTTGCACGGCTGCTTTCCTGAGGATTGATTTCTTGTTTCATCTCTTTGTTAAGATCATTTTTGTATTTCTATCGTGTCGATCCGTGATTCATTCATTCTTGACCAATTTCACTTCTATTCTCATTTCGCAATCTGTTCCGCCACGCAAGATGGAATGGCAAAGCGTCACTGTGAATTGTTTCTCTTTCCACAGACATTGCAGCGAATAAATCACGCTTTGGCGTGAACACTCGCATAGCAATGACGTGGTGACATATCCTTTTTTGCACAACTCACAGGTGCATTCCAAGAAGACAAGGCGATAAACGCGTCCTTTCTCAACGACCTCACCTCTCACACCTGGCAGTTCATTAGCCATCTGAAAGAAGGTGTCCATGTCGCCTTGGGCACGCTAGCCGCTCCAGACCTTTCTCGAAACCTTTGAACCAATTTCCTATTTTCATTTTCTCGTCATTGCACTGTGATACCAATCATTTTTGTCACACCGTCGGTATTATTCCAGCAGGAGTGGGGGGATGCAAACATTTGGGATAAACAGCATTGATTTGTGATGAATGGAGTTCATTTTAGCGTTTCGATAAACAATAATTCTGCATCCATACTGAAGTCGAACTGACGATAGTCATCATACGATAGTTGAATGTCTGGGGTGAAAGTCTTCGCCATAGGATGATCTGTGGGGAAACAGCTCTGCAGGGAGTTGGAGACAGAGCATTCAAGACCGGTATTCGGCAACTTGAATCGTGTAATCTCCATAAACGTGTTGGGGGCCTGTCCAGAAGGTACGCCTATCACCTTGGCACCCATCTTCCACAGCATGTAAGCGGTATGGAAAGC
>ONSV01000058.1 GCA_900320585.1 uncultured Prevotellaceae bacterium
GACGGATCGCCCGACGGTACGGCGGCTATTGTCAAAGGAATGATGAGCCAGGAGGAGTTCCTGAGCCGCGACTACGGTTTCAACTCACCCAACTCGTCGTGGATGTTTGCCGTGACCTTCAAGGACACCGACCCCAACATCGTGGAGAACGACGGCGACTCGTCGTGGGGTAGCGTGATGTGTCTTGAGAATGGCTTCGACTGCGGATACGCCGCCAACTATGGTGGACCGAACGTCATCGACCGCCATCTCTATGAGACCATCCCCACTTCCGACTATCGCAGGAATTGCTGGGTAGACTTCGCTCTCGAGGAGATGATCGACCCCGATGCCGAGGAAATTCCCTCCGACCTTCTTAAGGCCCTGAAAGCTTATTCCGACTATCCCGAGCGTCTGTATGCCGCTGGTGTGTCGAATGCCAGTTACGGACTCGGTGGACTCTCCGTCAAGTTCCGCAACCAGGCTGGTAAGGCCAACGTGAAATACGATGCATGGGTGGTGGCCGTGCCTCTGATGCGTGTTGAGGAGATGAAGCTCATCGAGGCCGAGGCTGCAGGTATGCAGAACGAGGAACGCGGTAAAGAGCTCCTCACTGCATTTGCCAAGACCCGCGACCCGTTCTACAACTACGGCACACACAAGGATACCTATGGCAACTCCAACACTCCTCAGTTCCAGAACGAGGTATGGTGGCAGCGCAGGGTTGAGCTCTGGGGCGAAGGCTTTGCTACCTTCGACATCAAACGCCTCAACAAGGGTGTCATCCGCTCTTATGCTGGCACCAACCATATCGAGGAATGCCGTTTCAATACTACTGAAGTGCCCAACTGGATGAGATGGTGCTTTGTCAACACCGAGGCTCAGTACAACGAGGCCCTGGTGGTGAACCCCAACCCGACTCGTCCCGCTGGCGACTCTGATGAATTCGTCTGGTAATCAAGCTAAGTTACACAAGGAAAACCAGTAAAATCTTACAGAAATGATGAAAAAATATTATTTTAACTTGTTCATTGCCTTGCTGGGCGTGGTGGGATTCACTGCCTGCTCCAGCGATGACGACGATTACCAGTGGGCCACCGTCTCGGGCAACCAGGTATATTTCAGCAACCAGCTGCCCAGCAGCTACAACATCTCGAAGAGCACCAGCTCGATCACCGTGCCTATCAACCGCGTGAAGACCGATGAGGCCATCACCGTGAATCTCGCCCATACTGATGGCACAGGATTCTTCAACGTGCCCTCTACCGTGAGCTTCGCCGCTGGTGAGTCCGTGGCCAACATCACCGTGAGCTACGATCCTGAGAAAGTGGCCTATGATGAGAACCACAAGGACACCATCAAGATTGCCAGTGCCGATTACACCACTATCTATGGTGCTAACTCTTACGCATTCTCGGCAATGATGCCTTCGCCCTACAAACTGCTGGGCAATGGCGTGCTGTCGGATGCTTTCTGGGGATTCACCACTTCGGTGCAGATCTATCAGAACCAGGAGCAGCCCAACACCTTCCGTATCTTTGGCGGTTGGAATCCTGTTGACGATGGAAACCAGGATGACTATCTGCAAATCACCATCCTGCAACCCGGTGATGTGGTGGCTGGTCAGACTATCACCAGTTCTGACCTGGTGTTCTGGAGCGAGGACTTCAACACTGGCTACCATCATTCTACTTATGATGCTGATATTCTGGTATGCCATCCCTATGGCTTCAACAGTACCAAAGACCAGAGCATGTGGGCACACAACAAGGTGAACGCTTATCAGGACGACGGTGTCACTCCTGGAGAGGTTCAGCTCGCTCCGTTCTATTACATGAATGGTGTGGGTGGCTGGAACTACACGCAGAATGATAAGCAGATTGTCATTACATTCCCAGGCTATGACCCGAAAGACTACTCGATAGGACTGCAATATCTCGGACGCCTCACCACTACATCTGATGACGACTATGCCCAGGTGGCTATTGATATGGGTGACGACATTGAATTCGTGAAGTATGGTGTCGCTGATGATTTGGACGCACTCTATGAGCAGCTGACCGCCGACGCTGATCCGGAAGGCTGGCTGCAATCAGATGGAGCAGTGAACTGGGGCCTTGAGGAGTCGGGTATCTACAAGTTCCTGGCCGTGGGCTTTGCCGGAGGCGAGGCTGTGGCCGCTGAGTCGCTTACTTTCCAATTCACCTCAAGCCATGAATTCGCTCCGCAGTTCACTCCCGTGGGCATCGGCACGTTTACCTATACCCAGTACTGGGAGGGTGATGACGAAGGCCTTACCATCAGCAAGGCCGAAGGAACCAACCTCTACCGCATCTCGCACTGGGGTTATGATGTGAACTTCGACTTCACATGGGATCCTGCCACGAACAAATGCACGGTGGGTGAGCAGTATATCGGTACGGAGTATAAGGACTATGGTGCAGTGTTTGTCTCTGATGTGCCTACCTACGATCCAGAGGAGTCAACCTACGATGATTTCCCCTGCTTCTATGACCCTGCCACGAAGACATTCACCTTCAATCTCATCTACTATGTGGGAGCAGGTGCTTTAAAGTATGGAGCCGAGACATTCACCGTGCAGTGGGATGAGGCAGCAGCCGCTCCGAAGCATATCGTGAAGAAGTCGCCTGAGCTCTCCATGAACTTCATGGCACCCAGAAAGCATATCAAGAAAGCAGACAAGGCCCACTTCACACAAGAGAAGCGCCTTTTCTAAAACCTTGGAATATCAATCACAAAAAGAGCCCCAATCGGGGCTCTTTTTGTGTCTTTAATGGGCATTAATGGGCATTGTGGGCATAATGGGCCATTAAGTTCTTTAGGGCCCTTTAGCTGTGCACGTAGGTGCCGATGGGCTCGCCATCGAGCACTTTCTTCAGGTTGCCTACCACATCCATGTTGAAGACGTAGATGGGCAGGTGGTTGTCGTTGCACATCACCACGGCCGAGAGGTCCATCACCTTCAGGTTGCGCTCCAGAATCTCCTCGTAGGTGATGTCGTCGAATTTCGTGGCGGTGGGGTCTTTCTCCGGGTCGGCGGTGTAGATGCCGTCGACGCGTGTGCCCTTGAGCATCACGTCGGCCTCTATCTCCACGCCACGGAGCGATGAGCCCGTGTCGGTGGTGAAATAGGGCTGTCCGGTGCCGGCAGAGAAGATGCACACCTTGCCGTTCTCCATCTCCTCGATGGCCTTCCACTTGCTGTAGAACTCGCCAATAGGCTCCATGCGGATGGCGGTGAGCACCTTGTTGCCCACGCCCTCGGCAGTGAGTGCCGAACTCAATGCTAATGCGTTGATGACGGTGGCGAGCATGCCCATCTGGTCGCCTTTCACACGGTCGAAACCCTGTGTGGAACCTTTCAGTCCGCGGAAGATGTTACCGCCGCCAATGACGATGCCTATCTGCACGCCCATGTCGTGCACTTCCTTGATTTGCCGTGCATATTCGGCCAGTCGCTCCGGGTCGATGCCGTAGCCTTGTTTTCCCATGAGGCTCTCGCCGCTGAGCTTAAGAAGTATTCGCTTGAATCTTGCCATAAAATATATTATTTGAGGTTTGAGATTTATCATGCTTCGCATGATGAACATCGGCTGCGCCTCGGCAATTAGAGCAAGCTCTATTGCTTTGACTTTTGTCGACCTCGAACGCGCCTCGGCAGTGTTTGAACAAGTTCACACTGCACTCACTGTTTACTCGGTTCGGCTTGCACGATGTTTCAATACATCGGTGGCGAGAACGCGTCCTCGATATGCTCGATTTGCGCTTCCTGGCCGTCGCCCACCACGGAGATGATGTCGAAGCGCACCTCGTTCATCACATTGTAGCGGTGGATGTAGGCATTGGCGGCAGAGGCCAGGTTGCGCATCTTGCGCCAGTCGACGGCCTCCTCGGGGTGCTCGTACTGCGCACTATGCCGTGTCTTCACCTCCACAATCACCAGTACGTCGCCATCGGGAGAGAGGGCCGTGAGGTCGAGGTCGCGGTGCCCCATCTTCCAGTTGCGGTGGCAGATGGAGTAGCCTTTCCTGGTGAGATATTCCTCGGCCATGCGTTCGCCCCATCGTCCGAGGTCGTTGTGAGATGCCATTCGGTGTGTGCTTTCGGTTACACTCGTTAAAAAGCAAAGATAGTTTTTTTTTTCGAAACGATGAAATTTTTGCCGAAGGATTTTGCCTTTCTGCCGATTTGCACTACCTTTGGTGAGTTGAGTGCTGGGAAGAGCAAGCACCAACCTCTTTGTCTCATCCTCGCTTGAAATAAAACCGACGACAATATGAACACAGAAGCAGACAATCAGCTGAAGACCGACGAGATGATGATGCGCAAGGCGCTGGCCGAGGCCGAACAGGCCAGGGCTGCCGGCGAGATACCCATCGGTGCCGTGGTGGTGTGCCGTGGCAAGGTGATCGCCCGTGCCCACAACCTCACCGAGACGCTCCACGACGTGACGGCACATGCCGAGATGCAGGCCATTACCTCGGCCGCCAACTTGCTCAATGGCAAATACCTTGACGAATGCACGCTCTATGTCACCGTGGAGCCTTGTGTGATGTGTGCCGGTGCCTTAGGATGGGCGCAGGTGCGTAGGGTGGTGTATGGCGCCCCTGATGTGAAGCGAGGATACCGTGAGTATGCTCCCCGTGCGCTCCATCCCCGCTGCGAGGTCACAGGCGGCATCCTGGAGGAAGAATGCGCCCAGCTAATGAAAGACTTCTTCAAAGGCAAGAGATAAGGGGGGTAGAGGGGCAAGCCTTGCCAATAGCTATAGAGGCTATAGTTTCTATAGCTTCTATAGTTTCTATAGTTTCTATAGTCTCTATAGCCACTATAGTTTTTATAGTTTCTATAGCTTTTATAGCCCCCAAAAAAATCCCCCGGCCTGGGCCGGGGGATTGGTTATAAAAATGAGAGAGTCGAAAGTAGTTTTTATTTAGACATCTTCTTTTACTTTTTTTGCATTATGGCTTGGTGCCAATAGACGTGCCGCCAATCTCGGCATACGTCACGCTCTTGATACCTGTTGCTCCGAAGTATTTCTCGATGTTGCCATAGAGAAGCACCTCCTTGCCCAGGTTCTCAGGATGGTCGGCCAGGTTGAGTCCGGTGCGCACATTGCCATTTGGCAATTGCACGGGCATACATTTAGCCACGTCTGTCTCGGATGCCGACTGGGCGATGAGGAGGTTGGTCTTCACATCGCAGCCCTCGGCGGTGAAGTGTGCGCCCTCGGCAAGCACCTGTCCCGACACGTAGCCCACGATGAAGGCCTTCACATACACGCCCGTGCCTGAGCCTGCTGCAACGGCTGTGCTCACGGTGTAGGGGTTGGAATAGCTTCCTACGCCAGTGTCATCACCTGGGCCTGGAGTGTCGCCACCACCGCCATCTTCAGTCTTGCCGTTGAGCGAGTAGAGGTGGGCCTTTCCAGCCACTGTTTCGGGTGTGTTGTTACGATAATTCATCAATTGGCCATAAATAATGACCTCGTCGCCGACCTTGATATCGGTCTGGCCTGCCTCGAACTTCTTATTGCCCAGGTAAAGGACGCGGAAGCAGTAGAACTCGCCATTCTCTTTTCCGTCTTCAGAGATATAGAACGATGCGTTGCCATAGGTGCCGCCTTCGGTGAAGGTGCCTTTGTCTGCGATGCGCGAAATCTTACCTTTTACATAGACATCGCCTGTAGTGTCGTAGCTGTCGTTACTCGTCCAGGTGAGATTTTTCACGGCTGCAGCTGCACCGGCAGGATTATACGGGTCGTTGAGGGTACCAGAGCCTTTGGCTTCACCTCCGGTGTCGCCACCACCGCCTCCACCGCCTTCGGTCTTTCCGTTGAGCGAGTAGAGGTAGGCCTTTCCAGCCACGGTCTCGGGTGTGTTGCCACGATAGTTCATCAGTTGACCGCATATCACGACATCGTCGCCTACCTTGATGTCGGTCTTGCCTGCTTCGAACTTCTTATTGCCCAGATAAAGGATACGGTAGCAGTAGAACTCGCCATTCTCTTTTCCGTCCTCAGAGATGTAGAACGATGCGTTGCCATAGGTGCCGCCTTCGGTGAAGGTGCCTTTGTCTGCGATGCGCGAAATCTTACCTTTCACATAGACGTCGCCTGTGGTGTCGTAGACATCGTTGCTCGTCCAGGTGAGATTCTTAACAGCAGCAGCTGCGCCGGCAGGATTATACGGGTCATCGACGGTACCAGAGCCTTTGGCTTCGCCTTCGGTGCCACCACCGCCACCGCCACCTTCGCTCTTTCCGTTGAGCGAGTAGAGGAAGGCTTTGTTCTGCTGTGTCTCCAGCGTACCGTTGTAGTTGACCACCTTGCCGCATACAATCACGTCATCGCCCTCGTTGAGCAGGTCGCCAGAAGAATACTTCTTGTTGCCTAAGTAGAGCGCGCGGTAGACGAGGAAGGTCACCTTGCTCGTGCCGTCGTCGGAGATGCTGAAGGTGGCATTGCCATACTGTGCGGTGTAGTTCTCGCGGATGCTGGCCACCTTGCCTTTGATGTAGATGTCTTGCTGGCTTTCCTCACCCACTTGCAGTTTCTGGGCAAACTCGATGGCTGCGGCCACGTTATAGGGGTCGGCCTGTGTGCCACTGCCGGTTGGGTCGACAGATGGCGCTGGGGTGGGGTCGTCGGGCGTAGGCAGGTCGAAGGGTGCGGGCACGTCTTCGCAACTCACCACAAACATGGCTGTCATAGCCATGACAAAGAATGAATAAAATAGCTTTTTCATGTTTATGTCGTTTTTTTGTTTTTTTTCTGGGATTTTTTCAAGGCTTTTCTATGGGTTTACATGCCTTTCTAGGGGGCCGGCTGGATGTCGCTGGCGGTGCGGAGCAGGATTTGCCAAGTGTTGCGGTAGCGGGTGAAGATACCCGTGACGTTCACTGTGCCCGTGGGCATCACGTTGCCGGCGAAGTCGGCGTAAGTGCTGGTACGAAGCACCAAAGTGTTGCTGCTGATATTCTTGAAGTTGCGGTTGGCACAGTTGGCGGTGAGCGCCACGCTGCCGTCGCTGGGGGCGAATACAGCCTTGCCGTCGGCAGCTGCCAGTTCCAGGCCCTTGATGGTCATCAGCCTTCCGCAGTTGGCCGTCATGTAGTTGGCATTGGCCAGCTGGCTCTGGTCGAACTCTATGGGCTTCACGCTTTCCGGATTGGCTCTGCCGAGGAGCTTGAAGTGCTCGTTCCAGATGAAGCGGCTCATGCGGCTCACGTAGGTCGACCCGCTGGCACTGGTGTATGGCGTTCCAATCTCACCCTGTTGTCCGTAGGCTCCGATATAGAGGCCTTTCAGGTCGACGAGGATTTCCTGACCGACGGGCAGGTATCCGTAGATACCGCCTTGTGCGATGCAGATGATGAATGCCGATGTGCCGTCGTCGATGAACACCTGGTTGTAGATGTTTCCTTCTACGTCATTTCCGATGATGGTGCCCTTGATCTTCAGGTCCTCTTCCACGAGCTTCATGCCATTGTTCATGATGACGGTGGCGAATTTTTCTTTCAGCTCGGCGATGGTGATCACGTTGGTCTCCGTGATGCTGTTGTTCCCGTAGGGCGATACGCTCAGGTCGGGCGCGTCGAAACTGTCTGTGTCGGCCATGCACGACGACAGCAGTGCTACGAAAGCGAGTATGATGATGTTTTTGAAGTCTTTCATGTCAGTATGCGTTTTAGAATCTGAGGGTCAGGTTAAGCATGCCGTTGATGCCGTAAGCGTAGTATTTCTTGGGGTTGAGAGAGAACTTGTAGGCGCGGGCGTTGTTCTTCACCGTCTGTCCGTTTTCTTCCTTCACGGTGTAGTCGCTGCGGCTCTGCTCGTAACCACCGGTGCAGATCTTCTGGTTGTTGAGGATATTGGTCAGCATCAGGTTGATGGAGAGCTGGCGTCCATGGTGCAGACGGATTGTCTTTCCGATGGAGGCGTCGAGCATGAATCCGCCCTTGCCCTTCGACTGCTCAGGTACGATGAACTCGCCGTTGTTGTCTACATTGCCCATGGTGATGAGCGTGCCCTGGTAGCGGTAGCTGGGCGAGTAGCTCAGGTAGATGCGGTCGTAGTAGTTGCCCTTGAGGTCGATGAACCATCCACCGGAGTGGTAGTCGATGATGGCGCTTGCTGCGGTGAGCGGAGTGCCTGCCTCGTGCATGCCCTTGTTCATCACCACATCGTCGGTGTAGGTGGCCTTGGTCGAGTTCATGTATCTCACCGGTGAGTTGTTCAGGTTCTTGGCCTCGCTGATGGTTCCGAGGACGATGAAGTTGAGTGCCGACGAGATTTTGTAGTTGATACCCAGTTCCACGCCGTAGTATTGCTTGACGATGTCGGTCATCGACACATACGAGAACGAGTTGATGTCATCGAAGTAGAAGTTCTGCCATTCGGTGATGTGGCTCAGGTGGTCGTAGTAGGCATTGAGGTTGATGTGAACCCTGGAGTTCTGGAACTGGTATCCCAGCTCGCTGCTGAAGATTCTCTCGTTGCGCAGGTTGGTCACGAAGTCGTTGTTCATCTCAGGCGAGACGAAAGCCATGGTGATTTGCGGGGCACGATGCTCATAGCCGATGCCCACGAGCAACGAGTTTCCTCCACCCAGGTTGAGGTGGCCGCTGAACTTGCCGCCACCCGAGACGAAGTGTGCGGTCTTGCTCTTGCCGAAGGAGTTGTCGGCGAACATACCATTGCGCATTTTGCCCTCGCGCTGCATGCCGTCGTAGTTCACCTTGGCTGCGATGCTGTAGTGGAGTGGTCCGAAGTTCTCGGTGTAGTTGCCCCACAACACGCCGCGCCGTGCGAGCAGGTTGTAGTCGTAGCCGAAGGTGTCGTCCTTCTTGATCACCTGGTTGGGGTGGTCGATGTCATACTGTACGGCATCCGACGTGCTGGAGTAGTTGCCCAGCGCATAGGTGTTGATGTTGTGGTAGGTGTTGGCTCCAAGCATGTCTTCCATGGTCTTGTAGTGCATGCCCTTGTTGGCGCCCACCTGGAATCCGAGGTTCATGTGCGACTTCGGGGTGAGGGTCTTGTGGAGCGTGGAGGCCAGCGTGACGTAGATGTTGTCGTTGTGCTTGGCTTCTACGAAGTACATGGCGTCGGCACCCTGCGCGTTGGCGTTCTGGTTGGCCCAATAGAGGCGGTCCCAGTTGATCTGACGGTTGGCCTTCGATGCCTTGAGGAAATTGTAGACGGTGTTGAAGTCGGCCACGCCCTGCGCGGTGCGGTTGTGGTCATCGTCCTCGTCCCACACGTCGTAGTAGCTGCTCGGCAGGTTCTTCCAGTAGTCGGGCTGGGGGTTGTCGGCGTTGTTGTAGTTCAGACGCGTGCTCTTGTACATGCTGTACTTGCCGTGCAGCGTGGTGATGAGCCGGGTGTCGTGGTTGATGTCCCAGTCCCAGGTGAAGAGGCCGCTCGGTGCGAAGTCGTTGATCACGCGCGAGTTGCGCTTCTTGCCGTTCTGGTAGCCCCAATAGGGGTTGTACTGGTAGTTGTTGGCTATCCAGTAGCTCTCGTCGGTGGCTGCACCCTGGCCGGCACGCTCGGTGGGGTTACCCCATGTGGCTAAGGTGAAGGAGTGCTTTCCGGCGAGCTTCTGGATGCCAAAGTAGTAGGAGAGCGAGTTGTAGAACGTGCCCTCTACGTTGCCGTCCTTGCCCCAACGGTATCCCACGCTGGCGGCGAAAGCCCAACCCTTGGCGTTGAGTCCCGACCCGTAGGTGTACATGCCGCGAACGATGTAGTTGCGGTTGGCACCAGAGAGCGAGAGCTTGTGCCCTGCGGCTACCTGCGATGGCCTGAAGTTGTAGTTGTTGCTTCCGCCCATGGCCGGCATCGAGAAGTTGTTGTCCTCGAACGGAAGCGTGGCGTCGATGTTTCGGGTCAGATTGTTGATACCTCCCACGTTGGAGTATCTGAACTGTCCCGACTCGAGGTCGTTCATAGGAGCGCCATTCACGTAGATATCGTTGTATTTCTGATTATACGCACGATACCTGAACCGTACTGGCGAGAATGTGTATCCCACTTCATTGGCGTATACGTTGGTGTTGCTGTTGAGGATGGTCACGTTCTGCGACATGTCGTCGTCTTCGCCCAACTGTGCCTCGGTAAAAGTAAAGAGCGCCTCATCCAACGTACCGGTCTGCTCCAATGAATCAACCCCTTGCGCAAAGGCAAGTGGTGCGTAGCAGAGAGCAAACACTGCTAATTTCAGCTTCTTTTGCATAAGATTATTTTAGGTTAATATGATGTTTGAGTGCAAAGTAACAAAAATATTTTTAATAAAAGAAGATTTAGTCAAAAATTTTTTTAGTAAATCGTGCATTTTTGTGGATTTTTTTTCCGATATTTGCAGAATCGAAAACATAATTATATCTTTGTTATCTATGACACCTTATATATACTGCTAACTAAAACTTCTATGATATGAAAAAACTTGTTTTGATATTGCTGGCTTTTATGGCGTCGGCGCCCATCGCGCTTGCCCAGAGATCGTTCGCAGTCTATGGAATAGGCTTTTACAATCTTGAGAATCTCTTTGATATTCAGCACGATGAAGGCAAGAACGACTACGACTTCCTGCCCGATGGCTCCTATAAATGGGATGAGTTGAAATACAGCCACAAGCTTCACAACATGGCCCGTGCGCTCGCCGATATGGGCACCGACCTGCTGCCCTACGGCTGTGCCGCCATCGGCGTGTCGGAGGTGGAGAATGCCAATGCGCTCACCGACCTCGTGGCCCAGCCCGAGTTGGCAGAGCGTGGCTTCAAGTTTGTCCATATCGAGGGGCCCGACAGGCGTGGTGTTGACTGTGCCTTGCTCTACAATCCCTCTTTCTTCACCGTGCGCGACGTGACGCTCGTGCCCTATGTTCCCGAACTGGAGGCCGACAGCACGTTCATGACCCGTGGCTTCCTTGCCGTTACAGGCACGCTGGCCAACGAGTCGGTGGGCATTATCGTATGCCACTGGCCCAGCCGCTTCTCGGGCTCGTTCTACCGTGAGTGCGCCGGCCGCCAGGTGAAGGCGGTGAAAGACTCGCTGATGCGCGTCGACCCCACGATGAAGGTGATGGTGATGGGCGATATGAACGACGACCCCCAGAACCGCAGTATGGCCGTGGAGCTGAGCGCCAAGCCCAACATCAAGGACGTGACCGATGCCGACATGTTCAACCCCTGGTGGAAGGTGCTCGACAGCGGAACGGGTACGCTGAGCTATCAGGGCAACTGGAACCTCTTCGACCAGATCGTGCTCTCGCCCAACATGCTCGACCGCGAGGGAAGGCGCGACTACAGCACGCTCACCTATTATAAATGTCAGATTCAGCGCCGCGACTATCTGTTGCAGAACGAGGGCAAATACAAGGGCTCGCCCAAACGTACCACCGCTGGTGGCGTATGGCTCGATGGCTATTCCGACCACCTGCCCGTGGTGGTTTACCTGCTGAAGGAGAAACCCTGACGATGCAGGGCCAGGACACCATCCCCATAGAGTGCCATCCTTGGCAGCCATTCTTGCCTGAGCACACCAGGCTGCTCATGCTGGGCAGTTTCCCACCGTCGCGTCAGCGCTGGTGCATGGATTTCTTCTATCCCAACTTCCAAAACGACATGTGGCGCATCTTCGGGCTGTGTCTTCACGGCGATGCGCTGCATTTCGTGGATATGGAGCAAAAGGCTTTCCGCAGGGCCGAGATCGAGGCCATGCTCCGCGAGCGCGGGGTGGGCCTCTACGATACCGCACGCGTGGTGAGGCGCACGCGCAACACCGCTTCCGACAAGGACCTCGAGGTGGTGGAGCCGGTAGACCTCACGGCGCTGCTCCGCCGCATACCCGAGTGCGAGGCGGTGGTGACCACCGGACAGAAGGCCACCGACCTCTTTGCCGCCCATTTCGGCATCGCCCAGCCTAAGGTGGGCGAGTGGGTGGCTTTTGATATGGATATGGCCAATGGTGAGCACCGTCGGCTGCGGCTCTACCGCATGCCGAGCAGCAGCCGGGCCTATCCCATGCGGCTCGACCGCAAGGCGGCTGCCTACCAGCCGCTCTTCGACGAATATCTGGCACGCAAGGACGAACAACAGGAATAACTTAACAATCATATCAAACCATTATGACTATTATTGGAATCGCTGGAGGAACAGGGTCGGGAAAGACCACCGTAGTAAGGAAAATCGCACAGGCTCTGCCGCCTCATTATGTCGCTGTCGTACCGTTGGACTCGTATTATAACGACACCACCGACATGACCGACGAGGAGAGGAAGGCCATCAACTTCGACCACCCTGACGCTTTCGACTGGAAACTCCTGATCAAGCAAATCAATATGCTCAGGCGTGGCGAGGCTATCGAGCAGCCCACCTACTCCTATATCCTGAGCAACCGCCTGAAGGAGACGGTGCACGTGGAGCCCAAACCCGTGATTATCATCGAGGGCATCATGACGCTCATCAACAAGAAGCTGCGCGACATGATGGACCTGAAGCTCTTTGTCGACACCGACAGCGACGAGCGGCTCATCCGCAATATCCAGCGCGACGTGGTGGAGCGTGGCCGTACGGTGGACATGGTGATCGATAGGTACCTCAATGTGCTCAAGCCCATGCACGAGCAGTTTATCGAGCCCACCAAGAAGTATGCCGACCTCATCATTCCACAGGGTGGCGAGAACCTGAAGGGTATCGGCATCCTCTGCAAGTATATCGAGGGACTGGTGCCCGAGTTGTAGGCCTCCCCATTTTTGCAGTATAATCCACTGAAGATAATGAAAATCATCGGCAGTTCCATATTCCGCGCTATCTGCGCCATCATCATTGGCGTCATGCTCCTGCGCACGCCCGACAGTACCGTGACGTGGATTACCGTGGCCATCGGCGCGCTGTTCTTTATCTCGGGCGCCATCTCCTGCCTCGACTACTTGAGCAAGCTCAGGCAGTCGCGCACCGCGAAGACCATCGATGCCAACGGAAGGGAGGTGAACCAGGCACGGCCGTTCCTGCCCATCGTGGGCATAGGCAGTATGATATTAGGTGCCATCCTCGCACTCACGCCCACCGCCTTCATCTCGTCGCTGATGTATGTGCTGGCGGCCGTCATCATCGTGGGGGCCCTGAGCCAGATGTACGCCCTCGTCTCTGCCCGTCAGTATGGTGCCCTCTCGGCAGGCTACTGGGTGCTGCCCATCCTCCTCCTGCTGGCTGGCATCTTCACCCTTGCCAAGCCCATGGCCGTGGCCTCCACGCCATTGGTCATCATCGGTGTGTGCCTCATCGTCTATGGCGTCACCGAGTGCATCAACTCGTTCAGCATCTACCGCCAGCGCAAGAAGAGTTTCAAGAACCTGCCTTTCGACGAGGGTGAGTATGTGGAGTTCACGGAAGAGAAGGAGGACGAGGACAAGGACAAGAACACCCCGGCAGTGCAATAGCGGCGTCGCAGGATAATCAACCCCGCGCACATACCCATAGCAACTATTTAAAAACAATCAACTCAAAAACAAGAATCATTATGTACAGCAATCCAGAAGAGTGCCTTTACTGCACCAACAACGAGACCCTCCACAACCTGATGATCGAGTTCGCCCAACTGCGTGTATCGCGTGCGTTCCTCTTTAAGGAGCAGACCTACCGCGGCCGCTGCCTCGTGGCGTATAACGGTCATGTGAACGACCTGAACGAGCTGACCGACGAGCAGCGCAACGACTTCATGGCCGATGTGGCACAGGTGACGCGCGCCATGCAGAAGGCCTTCAACCCCGAGAAGATCAACTATGGTGCCTACAGCGACAAGCTGAGTCACCTGCACTTCCATCTTGCTCCCAAGTATGTGGATGGTCCCGACTACGGAGGAACCTTCCAGATGAATCCCGGCAAGGTATACCTCACCGACGAGGAGTACCAGGCGCTCATCGATGCCCTAAAAGCCAACCTCTGACGGGATATGCCCTTTTCTCGTGCCCGCTATATGATGAAAAGAAGGTGATTTGTCATTTTTCTCAGCCATCACAAAAATGGAAAGAAAGGAGGGTGAGACTAAAGAATAGGGAAAATCCCCTCCTAATGTAGGGAAAATCCTTTTCATAGACCTATTTTTCTTCGCAATTTTGCATCGTGAGAATGAGACAATGAATATATAACAATAAAAACATACAACTATGAGAAGACTGTTTATCGCACTGACAATGCTCGTCACAATGACCATGACAACCAATGCCATGAGTTATGAGCAGGCACGCCAGCAGGCACTGTTCCTCACCGACAAGATGGCCTATGAGCTCAACCTCACCGAGGAGCAGTATGAGGCCGCCTATGAGGTGAACCTCGACTACCTGATGAGCGTGAATACCCAGGCCGACCTCTATGGCGCCTACTGGACTCAGCGCAACCTCGACCTGAGCTATATCCTCTTCGACTGGCAATACCAGGCCTATCTGGCTGCCTCCTACTTCTACCGTCCACTCTACTGGGAGGCTGGCTACTGGCACTTCGGCATCTACGCACGCTACCCCTACCGCGACTACTTCTACTTCGGACGTCCCCACTTCTGGACCGTCTACCGCGGCGGACACAGCTGGCGCATGAACGGCGGACGCAGCTGGTATCACGGACGCTCCTTCGGACCTCGTGGCGGTGGCCGTCATCACGGCATGCGCGACCGCTTCGACCATGGTGACTACGGCAGAGGACATGGCAACGGCGGCTTCGACCACAACCGTGGCGGCAATGGTGGGCGCGGCAATGGCGGCTTCGGCAACGGACGCTCACGCGGCAACGGCGGAATAGACAACGGACGTCAACGCGACAATGGCGGCTTCGGCAACGGACGCTCACGTGGCAACGGCGGAACGGATAACGGACGCCCACGCGGCAGTGTCACTCCGGGCACCATCCACAACCAGAACGACCACATGATTCGCAGCGACCGTTCTTCTGTCGGCTCACGTGAGAGCAGCACCCGCCAGACTCCAGGCGTTACCGACAGCCACAGAGGCAGCAGCGTGGGCAACACCCATAGTGGCACCTTCTCGCGCAGCGGATCAGGCACACAAACTCCCAGCCGCATGACAAATCCCTCGCGTAGCATGACTGCTCCCTCGCGCAGCACCTCTCCCTCGCGCAGCATAGGCAGCGGTTCGTCCGCTCCTAACCGCTCGTTCGGCAGCGGTTCTTCGAGCCCCAGCCGCTCGTTCGGTGGCAGCCACTCCTCCAGCCCCAGCCGCTCGTTCGGTGGTGGTTCCTCCAGCCCCAGCCGCTCATTTGGTGGCGGTTCCTCCAGCCCCAGCCGCTCGTTCGGTGGTGGCAGCCACTCTGGCGGAGGTCGCTCATTCGGTGGAGGCAGTCACGGTGGAGGCAGCCATGGTGGAGGCAGCCACGGTGGAGGCCGCAGATAATGGCGACACGATGAAATAGATGATATTCAATAGGCAAATATATATACAACGGAAATAGGATTGGTTTTCACAGGTAAAAGATTGTTTCAGAGATATCCATAAGAGAAGAATGTTTCAGTAATGCAAAAAAGATTGTTCAGGATAAAATGTAAAAGACCATAGCTCAATAGTGAAACAAAAAGCGGAAGTTATAAGAATAGATAGTTATTGATGAATAGAAGTTGTAATTAGAGGGGGCAGGCGATCATCGCCTGCCCCCTTATTCTTTTTGGCCAATGGGGATATAGTTTTCTATAGTTTTTATAGTTGCTATAGTTTTTATAGTTGCTATAGTATCTATAGCTTCTATAGTTTCTATAGCTGTTAGTTGTGGTGATGCTTGGGCTCCTTGTTGTTACAATTCCAGCGTTCTGACTTCGGCGTTCATCATTTTCTGCACCTCGTGCATGGGCTTGTCGTAGTAGACCGACTGGATGGCCTTGTTGATGATGCCGTGGCCTACGGCGAGCACCGTCTGGCCGGGATAATCGTGCCGGAGCATGTCCATGAAATCCTTGGCACGCTGCTTCAGGTGCGCCATGGTCTCGATGTTGGCAGGCCACGGCTTGTCTTTCAGGTCGGGGATGAACATGCCCGTGAAGTCGCCCCAGTCGCGCTCACGGAGCAGGGGAGTGGTGACAACGGGCTTGCCATGCCGACTGGCAATGATGGTGCAGGTGTCGAACGACCGCTTGAGGTCGGAGGCCACGAACACGTCGATGTGGCAGCCGGCCATCTGGTCGGCCACCGCCTCGGCCTGGCGTATGCCATTGTCGTTGAGCTGGCCCTGTGTCTGGCCTTGCATCACCTGGTTCACATTGTCCACGGTCTCACCGTGGCGCACAAGAAGAAGCGTTGTCATGATTTTTTGGGGGGGGAGTTCAGGAGTTCAAGGAGTTGCAGAAGTTCAGACAATAGCCCGAAGGCACTTTGATTTGCTTGATGGGGGTATATAGTCTCTATAGTTTCTATAGTCTCTATAGTTTCTATAGTCTCTATAGTTGTTAGCCGTGGTAATGTCTGAACTCCTGAACTTCTGTAACTCCTGAACTCCTAAAATTTATTTGTTCTTGATGAGTCTTACGCCATAGATCTCGCCGATCTCCTTGCGTGGCTTGGCCACGAATTTCACGCGCACCTGGCTCTTGCCCTCGAGGAGGTTGGCAGGGATTTCGTAGGTCTCATACCTGAATTCGGAGATGCGGTATTTGCCGGTGTTGTTCACCGATGTCACCAGCACGTCGTCGACCAGGATGTCGAACTCGTGCGATTTCCATTCGCCCACACCCCAGTATTTGATGCGGAGGCTGAGGTCTTTTTGGCCGCCGGTCTGCATCAGGTAGCTGAAGAAATGGCCGTCGCGGGCATCGCGCCAGAACACGTCGTTGGTATTGCCGGTGTAAGAGCGGTCGGTCTCCATCTTGTGGTCGGCCTCGGGCTGTTGCTCGCCCGGCTGCACGAAGTCTACAGTGCGTGCCTCTATGGCCTGGCGCTCCTCCTCGGCTTTGGCCAGCTTGTCGAGATAGGACTTGTAGTTGTTCTCCGAGAGGGCCAGCCAATACATCATATAGCGTGAGTCGTGAATCTCGAAGAATGGCTGCAACTCACCCTTGATGCCGTTCACCATGCGGGTGGAGAGGGCGAAGTGGAGCGGCTTGCCCGCAATGGGCGTCAACTGGTTGGCTATCGCGTCGATATTGTCGTTGATGAGGATGGGTGCCTCGTTGATGGGCAGTTTCTTGCCACTGGCATACTGTCCGAAGCGGCTGTCGTCGGCGATGAGGTGTGCCAGGTCCTCGGTGCCCGTCTTCATGCCCAGCATGATGGGTCCGTGCATCAGGGCGATGTATTGCGGTACGTTGGGCAGGTATTTGACGCTGTTGTGCATGGGGAACCTCACCTCCACCACGTCGCCCTTCTTCCATTTGCGGTCGATGGTGACATAGCTGCCCGGTCCGGAGTAGATGTCGACGGGGCGGCCGTTTACCGTCACGGTGAAGTCGCCCGACTTCACCCATCCGGGATAGCGCACCAGCAAGGCGAAGTTGCCCTTCCCCTCGGTGATGGTGATTTTGCTGGTCTCGGCGTAGGGGAACTCGGTCTCCTGCCTGAGTTGCACGCCCCGCTCGCGCCAGTTGAGTTGGGAGGCGACGAAGAGGTTCACATACAGCGCGTTGCCCTTATGGGTGTAGATAAACTGGCCGTACTTGCCGTGGTTCTCCATTCCCGTGCCCACGCAGCACCACATGGCCTCGTTGGGGGCGGAGTAGTTGCGGTAGTGGCGCGGACGGGCGGGTGTGAAGTAGACGTATCCGCCATGTTCGGGATGCTGTGAGGAGAGGATATGGTTGAAAGTGGCCAACTCGAAGTAGTCGGCAAAGCGGGCGTCGGGACTGTAGCGGTGCAGGTCCTCGGTGAGCTTGAGCATGTTGTTGGTGTTGCACGACTCCGGTCCGTCGATGTCGTTGATGAAGTCGGTACAGGCCTCGCGGCTGGGGAAGTGCTCCCTTCGGCTGTCGCCGCCGAAGGCCAGCGAGCGCTCGCCGGTGACGATGTCCCAGAAAAATAGGCTGGCATTATGGTAGACCTCGTTGCCGTCGAGTTCGGCTATTCGCTCGAATCCCACGATTTTGGGCACCTGGGTGTTGGCATGCATGTTGTCGAGGCAGTCGATGCGTTGCGACAGTGGGGTGAGCAGCCGGCGGTGTGAGAACCGCTTGGCGCAGTCAAGGTATTTCCGCTCATGGGTAAGGGCGTAGGCATCGGCCAGCACCTCGTTCATGCCGCCATGCTCCGTGTCGAGCACGCGCTGCATCTGTTGGTCGGAGAGGCCGGCGGTGATGTCGATGGCCCAGTCGCAGAACCCGAGGAACAGTTTCTTGGCCTGCTCGTTGCCGCAGTAGACGTAGGCGTCGCGCAGTCCGGCATACATCTTGTGCAGGTTGTAGAAAGCGACCCATGCGCCGGAGTAGGCACCGAAGTCGCCTTTCCTGAAGGTGCTCCATATCTTGTCGCTGTTGGGCACTCCGCCCGCGTAGCCCCGTCCCCATTCAGGATGGTTGCGCGCGTTGGCATCGGCGCAGGCTTGCAGCTCGCTGATCATGTATTCCATCCGTTGCTGGCACTCCTTGCTTCCGGTGCAGGCGTTGAGGGCCAAGGCGGTGAGGTAGTGTCCTCCCACATGTCCGTCGAGTCCGTCCCAGTTGGGGTATGACTTGGCCTTGGGGGTCAGTCCCGCTTCCTTGAGGTAGGGAGCGAGCAGTCGGTCGCAGTCGTATTGCAGCAAGGTCTTGATGTTCAGGTCGCGTGCTTTCTTCAGCACGCCCCCGGTGATCGTCACATCGCCGAGTGGGAACTCGTCGGCGTAGAGCTTGTCTTGTGCGTTGCCGGCCACGAAAGCGGCAGCCATCAACAGCATTGTCACTATTCTTTTCATTGTAGCTATAGGTTTAGTGTATTTTTAGATGGATTTTTCCTGTTATCTGACGTTCACCTTCACCAGTCCGGGCCGGGCATCGGTGCGGGTGGTCAGGATGTTCACCTTGTCGAAGGTCACGTTGCGGGCGTTCTTCACGAAGAAGCCCTTCGCGGGCAGGGTGCCCCACATGGTGCCCTCGGGGTAGGCGGCCGCTTTCTCGTCGGTGGGCGAGGCTACCTGTCCCATGCCGCCACTGTGCTGGATGGTGATGTTGCTGAGCCTGACGTTCTCTACCATCTGTCCGGGGATGCCGGTGATGGAGCATCCCGTACTGCCGGCGTTGGTCACCGTCACGTTCTCTATCACCACGTTGCTGATGCTCCCCCTCTTCTCCTGGCGCAGTTGCTTTCCGAAGGTATTGCCCTGATGTCCCAATCGGATGAAGATGGGCACCTCGGTACCCTCCACGGTGATGTTGCTCACGCGCACGTTGGTGACATTTGCCCCGTCTACGCTCTCGATGGCGATGGCCGAGATGCCGTTCCGTCGGCCGTTCACCACCTTCTTGTTGCTGCTGGTCTTCACGGTGCAGTTGCGGAAGGTGATGTTGTCGAAGTCGCCCAGCGTCTCGGTGCCTATCTTCAGCGCGTTGCAGTGGCTGCTCACGGTGCAGTTGTCCACCATGATGTTCTGGCAGGGCTCAAGGGTGGTGTTTTTCAGTACGATGCCATCGTCGTCGGCATCCACGGTGCAGCCGCTGATTCTCACGTTCTTGCATCCGTTGATGTCGATGCCGTCGTTGCAGATGTTGCAGTGGTCCCACACGTTGATGTCCTTGATGACCAGGTTCTCACAGCCGTGGTAGAGTTGCATCCACACCCCCGAGTTGCGCATCGTCACGCCGCTCACGGTCACGCCTTTGCAGGTGTCGAACCGGATGAGCATGGGGCGCGTGATGCCCAGCGCGTTGCAAGCCCCGTCGGTGAACACCTTTCCCCGTCCGTCGATGGTTCCCTTGCCGCTGATGCCGATGTTTCTGGCCCCGTAGGCGAAGATGAGTTGCGAGGTGTAGGTCACCCCCGCCTTCTTCTTGTTGAGCACGTAGTCGGCGGGCTTCTTGCTGCCCAAGAGCGTGGCTCCCTCCTCGAGGTAGAGGGTTACGCCACTCTTGAGCACGATGGCTCCGGTGGTGAACTTGCCCTGGGGCACTATCACCTTTCCGCCTCCACTCTTGTGGCAGTCGTCGATGGCCCGTTGTATGGCTTCCGTACAGACTCGCTTGGTGCTTTTCCTGGCACCATACGTGGTGATGTTGACGTCTTTTGCCTGTGAGGGAACGACGAGGAAAAGGGCCATGGCCAGGGCCATGATGGAAATATGGGTGCGCATAGGGCTTTGGGGTTTTGAGTTTTTTTCTTGTGATTACGCTCTGGGGGAGCGGTGGAGTGGGGCCTTATTCGGAAAGGCTGTGATAGGTGTCGATATGTTTCTGGAGCACGTTGTCGATGCTGAACTCCCGTTCGGCGCGCTCGCGGCTGCGCTTTCCCATCTCGAGGCGGAGTTGTGGGTCGTTGATGAGGGTGCGGAGGCGTGCGGCCAGCGTCGTGGCATCATGCACGGGCACGAGGAATCCGTTCACTCCATCGTCGACGGTGTCTTTGCAGCCATACCACTGTGTGGTGACGATGGGCCGTCCGATGGCTGCCGCCTCAATGAGCGACAGTGGCAGTCCCTCGCGGTAGAAGCTGGGGAAGGCCATGATGTGCGACTGCTGGAGCAGCATCTTGATGTCCGACCTGTATCCCAGCCATTTGATGTATTTCCCGTCGCAGAGGTCCTCCAGCTCTTTCTGGCTGATGGCCTTGGGGTTGTTCGACAGTCCGCCGCAGAGCCAGAACTCTGCCTTGTCGTGCATCTCGTTCCGCAGCATCTCGGCAGCCTCCACGAGCACGAGTATACCCTTCTCCTTCACCATACGGGCGGTGAAGATGATGTTCACCTTCCCCTCGGTGGAGGGTGGGGTATAGGCGAAGTCGTTCAGGTCCACTCCAGAGCCTTTGATATATACGCTGTCGTCTTTCCTGATGATGCCGTGTCGCACGAAGAGGTCCTCGTCCTCATGGTTTTGGAAGATGGCGCGGATATTGGAGCGGTTGTTGGCGTATTTCATCAGTGCCATCACCACGCGGGTCTTCAGTCCGGGCTTCCGGTTGCTGAAGAGCACGCCCAGTCCGCTCACGGCGTTCACCACGCCGTGGGTATGCGCCCATTTGGCAGCCAGTCCGCCCCAGAGGATGGTTTTCAGTCCCACATGGTGCACGATGTCGGGTTGCTCTTTGCGGTAGAGCTGATAGAGGAAGCGCAGTGTCTTCATCTCCTCGCCGATGCTCATGCCGGTGGGGTTGATGGGCAGCTCTATCATTCTCAGTCCGAGAGCCTCCACCCGTTGGCGGTCGCCTGTGTCCTTGCATACGATGGTCACGTCGTAGCCTTCTTTCTTGGCACGGAGAGCAATCTCCTTGCGGTGGGAGAGAAAAAAACGGTCTTCGTTAATAACAATAAGCAGTTTTGCCATAATAATTTGCAAAGGTAGTGCAAGGTGAGCGAAAAACCAAATTTATTTGAGTTTTTCCGAACCGACGCCTACCTTCGCGGCGTAGCCGCAAAGGTAGTGAAAGCCGAAGACAATGCAAAAAAACGATAGATATCCTAGTAGCCCTAGTCATCCTAGTGGCCCTAGTCATCCTAGTAGCCCTAGTCATCCTAATGGCCTTGGCAATACCTTTCCACCCTCCTAATCACGGATTGATTCAAAAAAACGGGTTGTTGCACAATATTAATAATAGGGCAGAGTTATATTAATGAGGAAACGAATCATTCAAAGAAAAATAATGTCTCATTATATTGTTCTTACTTTTATGGCCATGGTCGTCAGCGCGCTCTGCGGATTGCTGATGATACCTCAGATTCTGGATTTTTGCAAGCGCAAGAATCTCTACGACATTCCCAACGCGCGCAAGGTGCACAAGAACGCTGTCCCCCGCCTGGGTGGCATCAGCTTCATGCCCAGTATGCTGGTGGCGTTTATCCTTGCCGTGGCCATCATGAACAAGATGACCGACACCAACCAGGTGACGGTGAGCACCTGGACTTGCTGCTTCTTCATCAGTCTGCTGCTCATCTATGGCGTGGGCATCGTGGACGACCTGATAGGCCTGAACGCGCAGACCAAGTTCGTGGTGCAGATCATCGCAGCCTCGCTGCTGCCGTTCTCCGGCCTCTACATCAACAACCTCTATGGCTTTTTAGGCATACAGGAGATACCTTTCTGGTTTGGCGCACCCTTCACGGTGTTCATCATCGTGTTCATCGACAATGCCATCAACCTGATCGACGGCATCGACGGACTGGCCGGCGGCCTGTCGTTCCTCGCGCTCTGTGGCTTCCTCTACTGTTTCCTCTACGAGGGCATCTTCACCTATTCCATCTTGATAGCCGGACTGATGGGCGTGCTGCTCTCCTACCTCTATTTCAATATCTGGGGCAACCCGTCGAAGAACCGGAAGATTTTCATGGGCGACTCGGGCAGCCTCACCCTCGGGTTCATCCTCGGCTTCCTCTTCGTGAAGTATGCGATGTATAACCCCGAGGTGATGCCCTATCACAAAGACGGCCTGATGATATCAATCACGATGCTCATCGTTCCGATGTTCGACGTGGTGAGGGTGGTGATCATGCGCCTGCGCAAGCGCCGTCCGCTGTTCGACGCCGACAAGAACCACATCCACCACAAGCTGATGCGCACCGGCCTGAGCCAGCACCAGGCATTGGTCTGCATCCTGCTCTTAGCCGTGTCGTACACGCTGCTCAACACGCTCCTCACCATCATCTGCAACCTGGGCATGACCTATACCCTGCTGATAGACGTGCTGCTGTTCTTCTCGTTCAACTACATGGTGAACAAGGCCATCTTGCAGAACGACCAGTTGCCTTTTGTGGTGATAGAGAACAACTGAGCCCACGCCTGTAGTCTTCGGTTCCCATCCTCCAAACCCTTAACTGCTGATGATATGAGAATACTTTTGGTGACCAAACAGTTGCTCGAGAAGAGAGACGGTAAGGTGTACTGCGAGTTTGCCCTTTCGTCTACGATCAGGCGGTTTGAGATGATGGGCGAGTTGTTTGTGTGCTGTTACAATTACGAGGGAAAGTCGTGTCAGCCCGTTGACTGCCTGACCGACCTGGCCGACGACCATGTGGCCTTCCTCGACAACGAGAGCAACCTGAAGACCCGCTACCTGAAACGCGGCCGCAACCGCGACCTGATAGAGCAGTTCGTCGCCAAGGTAGACCTGGTGATAGGCTATATCCCCGCTACCGTGGGCGACCTGGCCCTGACCATCGCCCACCGACACCAGAAAAAGTATATGACCTTTCTTGTGGCGTGCATCTGGGATGGCATGTGGCACCACCGCAACTGGAAAGCCCGTGCGATGGCTCCCATCTTCTTCTGCGAGACCAAGCACACCGTGCTCCATTCCGACTATGTGTGGTATGTCACCGAGCAGTTCCTGCAGCGCCGCTATCCCACTCGCGGAAAGTCGTTGGGCTGCACCGACACCAATATCGACCCGCTCAGCGATGCCACGCTCCAGGCCCGTCAGCAGCGAATCGAGGCACAAGGCAAGAAGGTGAGGCTGCTCACCGTGGGCCATCTCGACGTGGGGTTCAAGGGCCAGCAGTTCGTGATACAGGCCATGCCCGCCTTGTTGGAGAAAGGGCTCGACGTGGAGTATTATATGATAGGTGAGGGCGAGGGCGCCCATCTGCGCCAGCTGGCCACGCATTGTGGGGTGGGCGAGCGCACCTTCTTCCTTGGAAGGAAAACCCGGCAGGAGGTGCTCCAGTGGATGGACGACACCGATATCTACATCCAGCCGAGCCTGCAGGAGGGTCTGCCACGCGCCGTGGCCGAGGCCATGAGCAGGGCCATGCCCGTGGTGGTGAGCAATACCGGCGGCATGCCCGAGATGGTGGAGCCCGAACTGATTACACGTAGGAAGAGCGTGGAGGATATCGTGCGCGTGGTGGCGTCGTTCGACCAGGAGAAGATGCTCCGGCAGGCACGTCGCAATTTTGCGAAGGCCGCCGACTACCAGCCCTTCGTGGTGGACGAGAAACTGAAGGCTTTCTTCGCACAGATAGAGCGCGAATTATAAAATCTTATACTCCTACGGTGAGCACAAACTCCCTTTCGTTTCAAACTTTTCCCAAAAGGATTCTCAGACGTAGCCATAGGTCGTTCGACAGCCGGCCCATTGTATAGCGGCGGTCGAAAAACAAACTGAGCCTATGGCCGAGGCTCTCGTTGTAATGGGCCATCTTCTCCACGGCTTCACGGTTCTCTGTGCTCATCTCGCTGGCATGGCAGGCAAGCAATTGCTTGGCCAGCTCCTCGCGGTCGTGCTGGTGGCGCAGACTGCCCATCGTCTTCATCCTGCGCCCCCATACCTCTCTCCATGAGCGCTTATCTCCAATCTGGTTGTGGGCATGCTGCCGGTAGAGGATGAACGAGCGTGGGTCGTAGTACACCTGGCCGGTGGCCATGGCCACCTGGTATACCCAGTAGTCGTGGGCGAAGACCGCCACGGGCGGATGGTTGCTGATGGCCTGCTGCAACTGCCTGTTGAAGACCATCGTACAGCCCGCCGTGATGTTGCGCACCATGGCGGTGTGGATGTCGTGCCGGGGCGTCTCTTTCTTCACCAGCCCCTCGTCCACGCCATCCCGGTAGTAGTTCATGTTCGAGCAGTAGAGCTTGCGGCCCTCGGGCATCTCTTCCAGTTTCCTCACCGCCTCGTGCAACTTCTCCGGCAGCCAGATGTCGTCGTGGTCGCAGAAGGCGTAGTAGTCGGCCTCGGGAGCATGGCACACCAGGTGCATGAAGCTCATGGCCCATCCTAAGTTCCCGCCGCCATACCAGCGGAGCGGCTTCTCGCGTTGCCACCGGTCGAGAATCTCGGGCGTGCGGTCGGTCGACCCGTCGTCGCGCACCAGGATCTGCACCTCCACCTGTTCTTGCCGGAGGAGCGAGCGCAACTGTTCTTCGATGAACTGCTCGCCGTTGTATGCCGAGAGTAGGATGCAGACCTTAGCCATTGTCGGGTGAGGGTTGGGGGGTAAAGTCCATCTTCAGCTTCTGCTGCTGGATGAGCAGGACGAAGAACATGAACTGGATGATGGTGACGATGCTCACAAACACGTTTTCCTGGAAGAACTGCAGGGCCAGCACGTAGACCACATACACATAGAGGCACTTGCCGAACCCGTCGCCATTGCGCATGAGGCGGTAGCACCATCCCGAGAACAAGCCATAGAACAGGGCGAAGAGCGCCACCCCCTTGTATTTGAAGTCCTCGAAGAAGGGCTGGAACACGGTATACACATTGGTGGGCAGCGGCACCCATACAAACTCCTGCAACTTGGTGTTCACCTCGTAGTCGCCTCCGAAGCGGTTGAGGAAGAGGTAGAGCGTCTGGAAGGTGTGAGAGCCAAACTGCGGCGAGAGGTCTTCCTGCACGCGCTCGAAGGCCACGCTGGGCGAGAGCACGTAGATGGCGAAGAAGTCGAGGAAGGTGGTGGCCTCGTCGGGGTTGGCATCCTCGCGGTAGTCGCGTGCCACGTTGATGAAGAAGAACAGCACCACGATGAAGAGTGCCGAGAAGAAGATCGACCTCATGCGTATCACCCTTTTCTCGTAGAGCGTGAAGAGGATGGCGGCGAAGAGGAAGAACACCATACCTTTCTCCATGATGGCGAAGGCGCTCATCAGACTGGCGATGATGATGGTGACCAACTGCCACATCGGCACCCTGGGATACTGCCACAGGGCCACCACCAGCAGCACCTGGTTGAGCACGTAGGAGTAGTTGAGGAAGCCGTGGCTCTCGTCGCCATGAACGGCCAGCACGCGCAGGTTGTAGAGCATGTCGGCCGTGTCGAACTGCATCACTGTCTTCATGATCTCGTAGAGGTAGAGTGGGGTGATGATCATCGAGATGGCGTAGAGCACGTTGAATATCGTGTGGTTGAGTTCGGGAATCTCGGCCGAGAGAGCTTGTGAGTTGCCGTTGCTCGGCATCACGAAATAGGTGATGAGTGCCGAGCCGCAGAAGATGGGCACCCACAGCATGAGGCATCCGTAGAATTGGTCGCCGAGAGGATAGAGCAGGTCGCCCTGAAACTGGAACATCACCAGAATGGCCAGCCAGATGGTGGCGGTGATGGTCCACGGCGCGAACACGTCGCCTATCCTCAGGGTGAGGAAGGCCACGAGCATGATGCTCAGGACGATGATGAATACTATATCCATACTACGTTGTTGGTGGCGTTGTTGGTGGCGTTGTTGGTGGCTTGTGGGGTCCTCAGTTCCTGCAGCTTGCGCCTGCCCAGTACGGCCCATGTGGTGAGGGTGAGTGCGACGAAGAGGAAGGAGAGCACGTATCCGATGGTGGCGGGCTGCGAGCGCTTCACGGGCACGGTGGTGTTCTTCAGTATGGCGAAGGTGGCCGGCTGCTTGTGCACGAGGGCCTGGGCGCGCCTCAGCTGCTCACACTCCTTGTTGTAGTCGTTGAAGGCAGCGTCGTACTCCTTCTGCAGCTGGTCGGCGGCGGTCTGCACGGCAGGCGACGAGATGTCGGCATGGCTGTCGGTGAAGTCGACGTAGGCCTGCTGCAGCTTCTTGAAGTGGGCCTCGGCCTGCGATGTCCTCATTTGCGCGTGGAAGTAGTCGAGCGTGGCGCGGCTGTGCTGGTAGCGCACGAGCCGGTCTTCGAGCAGCATGCACACCGAGTCGACCATCATCGCAGCCACCAGGGGGTCCTGGTCGGTCACCTGCAAGATGGTGGTGTTGTAGATCGACGACGACTCCGAGCGGATGTTCGCGTTGATGATGTCGATCACCTGCTCTTGCTCGCTCTTCTCGGCGCTCCACCATCGGGCCATTCGGTTCCACCACGGCTGCTTATGGTGCTCCAGGATGTAGTGGTAGTAGTCGGTGCCATAGCCCTCGACCTTCACCTTGGAGAGCATCTTGGCAAACTCGCGCGTGGTGACGGTCTTGGCGTAGACCTCGGGCATGCGGAGGCCCTTGCGCTGGTTCACCGCCCCTTTCGCCCATGCCGAGAAGGCGTTGAGGCCGATGAGGATGTCGGTCTCCTTCCGCTCGTCGGAGACCTTCACCTGTGCTGAATATTGTTCGGGAATGCCAGCCGACACGATGATGGCTGCCAGCAGGGCGAGGGTGCCGACAGCGAGGAACAGCTTCCAGTGGCTGGCACATTCATGCCAGGCACTCCATGTGTCTCTGTGGGTCTGTGTCATTTCTGCTCTACGGTGACAATCCTGAACACTTCTTTCCTGCGCTTGATCATGATGATGATAACGCGGAGAACGGCACCAAGAAACATGGTGGTGAGCAGCACCGAGATCTTCGACTTGTTGCAGTGCTTGATGGGCACCGAGGCCGACTGCACCACGGTGAAGGCCGGCGTGCGCTCCTGCACCTTGGCCTTCGAGAGCTGCAGCTGCTCGTAGACCTGGGTGTAGGCGTTGTATTTGAGCTGCATGTCGTTCTCCAGGTCGTCTTGCTTCGACTTGTAGGCCTGGAGCACCACTTCCTGGTTCTTGTCGGCGAAGGCGGCAAACTGCTGGCGCGCCTTCACATACTGCTCGCGGGCCTCGGCGAAGAGCTGCTCCATATAGGCAAGGTCGTTGCGGGCCTTCTTCGTGCGGTAGTCGGTGATGAACACCTGCAGGCGGTTTTTCACCGAGTCGGCCATGGTGGCGGCTATCACGGGGTCTTGGTCTTTCACCTCGATGGTGATGACGCTCGTCTTTTTGTCGACCTGGCAGTCGATGCTCTTGCCGATGCCGGTGGCGATGTCGTGCTGCTGCTTGGTGAGCCTGAAGGGGTCTACCTTGTTCTCGTCCTTGCTGTAGGCCACGTTTTCCGACATGAGTTTGGTGGCTATCTGGGTGGCCCATTGTGCGGGCAGCGTATACCATGCCTTGCGGGTGTGGTTGAGCAGATAGTCGTAGAAGTTGGTGGTCACGGCGCCGTCCTTGGTCTCCACCTGTATGGGGAAGAGGGCGACGAGGAAGTCGGTCGACTGGATGAGGTCGGGATAGAGCTCCGGGTAGATGGCGTCGGAGTTGTTGTCAAAGTTCATGTCCATGCCCACCATCGATGCCAGCGACGAGATATTCGATGTGAGGCTGTTGGCTGTCGACGTCTCGGGTGCCAGCATCACCGATGCCTTGTATTCCTTTGGCGTGCCGAAGGCGATGGCCAGTCCGAGCACGGCAGCCAGGATGAGGAACAGCGACATCATTTTCTTGTCTTTCCTGATGATGTGCATCAGTTTGAAAGAGTCGATGACGATTTTTTTCTTCTTGTATTCTTCCATATGCTCTTGCAATGATATGATGGTGAAATGGGGTTCTATTTAGAATGACGCACTTTGTCGCGATATATTATCTTGTGCCGGATATATTTCCATACCGGGCCGTAGCCCAGGCGGCGGAGCATCAGGTAGTGGGCCTTGTTGTTGCGCACGATGGTGAGCAGGTGGCCGAGCCTGTAGCGCAGGCCCACGGTGTGGATGTCGCGGGCGCCGATGGCGTTGTCGCCGTGCTGGCGGTAGAGCACCTGCGGCGTGGGCACCGTGCTCACCACGCCACCCTTGCTCATGCAGCAGAGGGTCACCCACACGTCGTGCATGGTGGCCTCGCGGGCGGGAAGGATGGTGGCCTTGCGGGCCTCGGCGTTGAACATCATCGTGCATCCGGTGACGAAGGGCAGCACGCACTCGTCGAACGTGGTGATGAACTCGGGCCGCGTGGCGGTATACCTCCAGAACGACTGGGCCACCACGTTCAGCTGCTCGTCGGCCACCGTGAGGTCGGTGTGCACCACCACGGGCGATTGCGGATGGGCGGCCTCTTGCAGCAGCATCTCCTCGCGGGTGAGCCTCACCTTGTCGCTCAGCCACACGTCGTCCTGGTACGCGCGCCGCCCGCGGGCGGATAGTCGAGCACCACCACCTGGCTGTGTGCGGCGGCATACTCGCGCAGGATGGCCATGGTGCCGTCGGCCGACCCGTCGTCGTGCACGAAGAGCGTCCAGTCGCGGTCGGTCTGGGCGAGTATCGAGTCGATTTGCTCTCTCAGGTGCCTTGCCCCGTTGTAGGTGGCCATCAGTATGGCGGTATGTGCTTGAAGCATGATGTTATCTTGTCCAGATGCCGGTGGCCGTGCCCCCGACAATCTTCTTGTACTGCAGTATGTTGACCATCAGTCCCGGCAGGTTGACGGCTATCATGGTGAGTACCACGCTGTTGATGCCGGGCCAGAGGTTGGTGGCCATGTAGGTGAGCGGTATGAAGGCGATGGCCGCTCCGAGCGTCATGATGAGCTGCAGGGTGAGCGCCCCCATGCCGTTGAGGTAGAAAGAGTAGCTCAGGCTGGCCAGTATCACACCCATGTAGATGGCCATCAGCAGGCTCAGCGAGAGGGGGATGTCGACGTCGGAACCTATCCAGAGCCTGTAGACCAGCGGCGATGCCGCCGTCATCACGGCGAGCACGGCCATGATGATGAGCACGATCTTGTCGAGCCGCCGGCGCGAGTCGCGTATCCACTGCATGTCGCCCCGCTCGTAGGCGTCGGTGGTGGCTGTCCAGTAGGGGGTGCTGATGATGGTGAACAACAGCATGGCGATGGTGAAATAGCGGTAGGCTATCTGGTAGGGGGTGACCATGGCCGGACTGAACAACTTGGATATGAGGATGTTGGATGACATGAAGAGCAGTATGCCCGATATCTGGAGCATGAAGAACTTCACGCCGATGGTGAACAGTCCGGCCACCTCTTTCTTATTGAAGAACCGCAGCGAGGGCCTCAGCTGGGGATACCGCTTGTAGAACGTGTAGGGGTAGGCCATGAGGTAGGCCGCCAGTGGCGCGCAGGTGTTCACCACCGCTATCCACATGAGCGAGTGGCTCCCGCTGAGGTAGACCGCAGTGGTGCCGATGAGTGCCAGCGTGTGGCCTATGGCGATGAGCAGGTGGTTGACGGCAGGCAGCTGCAGTCCGAGGTAGAAGTTGCCGATGAACTTGAAGATGAATGTGGAGCACACGAAGATGATGGCCACGATGACCACGCTCTCGAGGTTGCCCACGAGCGAGCGGTCCACATTCATGAAACCATAGAGGTCGACATAGTGGGCTACGGCAATGGCCAGCAGCATGATGGGGATGATGATGACCCCGAGCATGACGAAAGTGCAGGTCACGGCCTCGCGTGCCTTCGTGGTGTCGTCGTGTGCCAGGTGGGTGGCCAACTTGTTGCGCAGCCCGTTTCCCAGTCCGATGTCGAGGTTGTCGATCCAGATGAGCATCGAACTGATGGTGAGCCACAGCCCGTTCTTGTACTCACCCAGGCAGTGGAGGGTGATGGGCACCAGCAAGAAGGTGACCACGCCCGACCATCCCTTGATGAGAAACGACACCAGTATGTTCTTCCTCATCAGAGCCGTGCGCTTGTCGGCGCCGAGTATTCTGTTCAGGTCTATATGGCTCATTCAGGATATTGCTTTTCTTGACCTCCACCGTCTCCTGTGCCCATCGGCCAGCCCGTCTACTTGATGACGTTGGCGATGGTGGCGATGATGGCTGCGAACGAGGCCACGGAGGTGGCGATGCTCAGCGTCTCCTGGAGCGATGTCTTGCTGATGGGCTTCGAGGGCACCACGATCTCGCAGCCCGGCTGGGGCTTCGCGCCGTGGCTCACCTTGGCCACCTTTCCGCTCATATAGATGATATAGGCCTGGCGCTTCCTGGCATTGGTGCCGAAACCGCCCGCCTGGTCGATGTAGTAGCTGGCTTTCTTTCCGGCCTCGTAGACCACTGAGTTGGGGTGCATCACCTCGCCGCTGATCTTCACCGTTCCGGTGTATTGCGGCACGATGATGCGGTCGCCCTCGCGCAGCACGATGTCCTCGTCGCCGCCGGGGTTGGCAAGGGCCTCGGCCAGGTCGATACCCACGGGGTAGGTCTCGCCCACCTCATATTTCTGCAACTGCTGGGTGGGGTTCAGGTTGGCCAGGTTGGCGTTGCCGCTCTTGGCTATCTGCTCCTGCAGGTTGAGCTCGGCCTGCTCGCGGGCCTTCTTCAGGGCCTCGATGGCGTTGAGCCGCTCTTCCTGGGTGTAGCGGCGCTCCAGACGGGCACCCTTGGTGTAGGCGCGGTCGTTCACGCCGCCGGCGGTCTGCACGAGCTCGCTCAGCCGCATGTTCTTCGACGATATGGTATAGGTGCCGGCAAACATCACCTCGCCCTCTATCCTCACGTTCTGCTGCTTGTAGGAGCCGGGGCTCTTGCGCACGTACACCTCGTCGAAAGGCATCAGGGTGAATCCGGGCTCACCTTCGATCACGAACCCGTCTTTCAGGGCGAAGCTGAAGGTGTGGGCGATGATGGAGTCGGTGGTGAGCGCATGGGGGTTGGTGACGCGCCGCGACACGTCGACCTTCACCGTAGAGGCCGTCTCGGTGAGTCCGCCGGCCTGCAGGATGAAGTCCTCGATGGTCTCGTTGGAGGCATACTTGTAGATGCCGGGGTAGTGCACCTCGCCATGGATGGTGAGCGTCTGCTCTTCCATCAGGTCTTGCCGCGTGGGGATGAAGAGCACGTCGTTGGGCTTCAGGTCGATGTCGGCCATGGTGCCGTCGAGGATGCCGTCGATGTTGAGGCGCAGCACCTCAAGGGTGCGGTCGGGCTTCATGCGGTGCATCACGGCATGGGCGGTGAAGGCGTCCTCACGCAGTCCCTCGGCATGCTCGATGAGCGAGCGCACCGAGGTAATCTCGCCGCCCACCTGGTACATGCCCGGGCGGAACACGGCACCCTTCACCTCGGCCATGTTGCTCCAGCGGTCGAGGATGGAGTCGACGGCGATGGAGTCGCCATCGGCCAGCTTGAACGACGACATGTCGAACTCATCGACGTTGAAGATGGAGAACTCCCTGCCGGTCTTCCTGATGACGCGCACCGACTTCTTGTAGGCGTCGCCGGTGAATCCTCCGGCATACTTGATGAGCGCGGCGAGGCTCTCGTTGCGCTTCATCTCGTAGTACATGGGCCGCTTCACCTTGCCATCGACCACCACGAGGCAGTCGTAGGAGCCCACCATGATCATGTCGTTGTCTTGCAGGCGCACGTTGCCGGTCATGTGGCCGTTGATGATGTAGTCGTAGATGTCGACGGTGGAGATATGCTGGCTGTTGCGGTAAATCTTGATGTTGCGCAGCGTGCCAAGGTCCTTCACGCCACCGGCCATGTAGAGGGCGTGGAACACGCTGGCGAAGGCCGAGAGGGTGTAGGTGCCGGGCACCTTCACGTCGCCCACCACATTGACCATGATCGAGCGGGTCTCACCCACGGTGAGCCTGAGCTTGGAGCTCTGGTAGCGGGAACCCAGACGTGAGCGGATGGCCGAGTTGGCCTGGGCCACGGTCATGCCTCCCACCGCGATGGGGCCGAATCCCTCCACCACCACGGTGCCGTCGGGCGACACGGTGCCCTCGATGGTCTTCTGCGAAGCGCCGTAGACGTCGATATACACGTTGTCGCCAGGTCCGAGCCGGTAGTTGTCGGGGGTGGCGATGTTCATATTGGGCTCGAAGGTCAGGTCCTTGTTGTTGAACAGGTCGTGACCGAAGATTTTCTTCTTCTGCTTCTTCAGCCGCTCCACCAGGTTCTCGTACATCGTGATGGTATCGCCGGGAAGCCATTCGTTGAGCTCGTCCTGGAACTCGAGGAAGTCGTCGTCCTCCTCGTCATAGGTGCGGATGGTGGTGGCATCGTCCTTGATGCGCATGCCCGAGTTGTAGCGGGTCATGTCCTCCCTGTAGTCTTGCAGCCTGGAGTCGTATTTGGAGTCCTGCAGCTGTGTTTTCTTCTTCTTGTTGGTGCGTGAGCGGTCGTCGGTGTTCTCCGTGTCGTTCGACACCGTTCCCAGACCCTGCTCCTTGGCCAGGCGCTCATATTTCTTGCGCACTCGCCTGATTTGCGTGATGTCTACGCCATGCTGCATGAGCTTCACCACGATTTGCTGTTGCGAGGTGCCGTCCTCGTGCTCTTTGATGATGAACCGGAACACTTGGTCGTCGGTCATCGACGACTGTGCCACTGCCATGATGGGCAGCACGAAAGCCAGCATGAAAAGTATGATTTTCTTTTTCATAGGATGGTTGAGAGTTGTGAGTGCCGTGCTCAGAATTTCTTCCCGCTCAGCACGTTGTATACCGTACTCAGAATGATTTTCGTGTCGAGTCCCAGCGACCGGTGCTCCAGATAGCGGATGTCCATGTCGAGACGCTTGAGCATTTTCTCCATCGTGTCGGTGTAGCCGTTGTAGAGGGTGGCCTCGGAGGTGAGGCCCGGCCGCATCTGGTAGATGAGCTCGTAGTCGTGGGTGTGCTCCATGATCTGGTTGATGAAGTATTTGCGCTCGGGGCGCGGTCCCACGAGCGACATGTCGCCCACGAGCACGTTCCACAGTTGGGGCAGCTCGTCGAAGTGGTGCTCGCGCAGGTATCGCTCAAAGGGGGTCGACTTCACGTTGTCGCTCTGCGCCACGAGCTGCGGCCCCTCGTCCTCTACCACCGTACTCATCGTGCGGAACTTGTAGATGGTGAAGGGCTTGCCGCCATAGCCGATGCGCTCCTGGGCGAAGAGCACGGGGCCGTTTTTCTGGAACTTCATGATCAGGGCAATCAGCAGGAACAGGGGTGAGAGGAGTATAAGCCCCAACAGGGCACAGACAAAGTCTGTGACCCGCTTCACGCCGCGCTCGAACGCGTTCATCGCGTCGTGACTGTATGCCAGGCTCGCCGCCTGCTCAGAATATACCCTTGCCAATCGCTCTTTTATTTTATAATATAACCGCAAATTTGCAAAATTGTTGCAAAGGTAGCGCATTTTATTTTAAAAATGGCGAAATCGTGCAAGAAATCAGCGGTCGGGGCATCATATCTCAAAAGTTTTTACTATTTTTGCCGTGTTGGGCGGAGGTGCGCACGATGGGATCACGGCGCCATGACACATCCTCCCTCCACGTCAGCGTGTATCGTCTTTCATGCCGTGCCTTACTAAAAAATACTCTAAAAATGTTAGAAAAAATCCTAAATCCCGAAACCTATTCACTGATGGGACAGTGGGCACTGTCCTTCTGCAAGAACCTGATTATCGCCCTCGTGGTCTATCTCATCGGGCGGTGCATCATCAGGTGGATTGTCAAACTCACTTCGAAGGCACTGAAGAAGAGTAAGGTAGACCCCTCGCTCTACACGTTCGTCAAAAGCATTGTGAACGTAGTGCTGTGGCTCATACTCCTCATCATTATCATCTCTATCCTGGGCATCGAGACATCGTCGTTCATCGCGCTGTTCGCTTCGGCTGGCGTGGCCGTGGGCTTGGCGTTGAGCGGCACGCTGCAGAACTTTGCCGGTGGCGTGATGATACTGCTCTTCAAACCTTTCAAGGTGGGCGACTACATCGAGGCACAGGGATTCGCAGGAACTGTAAAGGAAATTCAGATTTTCAACACCATCATCCTTACTGTCGACGCACAGACCGTGATCATCCCCAATGGTCCGCTGTCTACCGGCACGATGAAGAACTACACCATGGAGAAATACCGCCGTGTTGACCTTGACTACACCTTCGCCTATGGCACCGACCTCGAGAAGGTGAAGGCTGCCATCAACGAGGTGCAGACCCAGAACCCGCTTATCGTGCAAGGCCCAGTAGACGGGTGTCCTTCAGTGGCAGCGCCTTGGGTGAGCATCACCGAGTTTGGTGAGAAGGGTGTCGTGGCACAGACCCGCACATGGTGCAAGACCGAGGACTACTGGACTGTTTACTTCTATATGAACGAGACGGTATACCAGCAGCTCAAGGACCGTGGCTTCATGTTCCCGGTGGGCCGCATGAATGTGAGCGTGATCGACAAGAAATAGATATTCTCGTAAGACTAGTTATACTAGGCAAACTAGTATGCCTAGTATAACTAGTAAACCTAGTAAGCCAGGGGGGCATGGCCAATCGGCCATGCCCCCTGAGTGTATGAATTAAAAAGCCTCGCGGCTGTTATCTTCTGCCGAAACCGGGGAATCCTGAGTTGGGCGCAATCTCGGGTTCGCCGAAGAATGATGCCTCCGCATCCTTGTCGTTGAG
>ONSV01000014.1 GCA_900320585.1 uncultured Prevotellaceae bacterium
TTAAAACTATTTTTAAATGCATTTAATTCGTTTGCAAAATTAGGCATTTCCAATCTAAATCGCAAATTTTGATGCCTTTTTTAGTTGGCTATCCATCGGCCAACGGCATCAGCCACGCCAACTCAGAATCTCAGTAGTTGGGAGCCCTTGAGGCCAAGCTCGTCGCTGTCGACCTGGACGACGTAGACCGCATGGGGCAAGGAAAGCGACAGATGATAATCGATGGTGCCACCATCTAACTGTCGGTTGGCCACACACTCACCGCTCACGGTGTAGACCCTGACGGAGAAGGGATGCCGAGGGGCGGCATCCAACTGCAAGAGGATGGCGCCGTCGCTACCGGGGCGTATGTGCAGGGAAGCAGGCTGGCGCGAACTGATACCAGGTATCGAAGTGTCGATACCCAGCACATGGAGCATGCCGGCATAAGCATCGATGAGTCCATGACCATAGGAGTTGTTGGGATATTCGAGACCGGCCTCGGGAGGTGTGCAGGTGGCGGCAAAGGTGGCTTTCACGTCATCGGGTGTGAGTTTGGGATTGGCCTGGAGCCAAAGAGCGATGATGCCGGCTGCTGCCGGACAGGACATCGATGTGCCCGACAAGGACATCCAAGGATATTCGCGGTCGTGGTAAGATGTAGTACCGACAAAAGACTTTGACCTGTCGGTGGTGCAAAAACTGCTTCCCGACGAGATGACATTCACGCCAGGAGCCACGGCATCGGGTTTCATCAGTCCATCGAATGTGGGACCTACCGACGAGAATGCAGCCAGAGTCCCATGAGGAGTCTTTACTGCGTGTCCGGCGATGGTGTCTCCCTCCATGTTCACGTAATATTCCCTACAATTCAGTGCCCCAATGGAGACCATGTTGGGCAAGCAGGCTGGCATCGTGATATTGTGGCTGTGCTCGGCCGATTCGAATCGTCCGTCGTATGAGAAGTCAGCGATAAAATGGTTATTCAGGCTTGTGTACATCTCCACAAACGACTGTTCATCTTCCTTGTTCTCAATGAGCATCATCACCCTGTTGTTGGATTCAGTATTGGAACTCGCGTTGAAGGTGTAGAATGTGCCCTCCTTGCTCAACGATATATGATAGGGTCCGAGGTCTACTGGATGGCCAGGCAGGTCGTTGGTGTCGAAGACAAGAGAGTCGTCCTTGACATAGCTGAAGACATCCAATTTTGATGAGATACACTTCAGCCTGAAGTTGCCTTCACTCCTTAGATACACTTTTCCTCTTCCATCCTGTAGCAAGAGGGTGGAACCGGCGTGCGCCTGTGAGGCAGGCTTCGCCACATAGGTGGCATAGTTGTTGCTGTTGCCGGCCGCCACCACAATGATGTGTCCTGGTCCGGTGAGAAGTCCAAAGGCCTCGCGGAACAGTTCGGCGTCGGTGTCGACGCAGTCGAAGCCCACGCTATAGGTGATGACGCATGGACGCTGCAGTGAGTCGGCATAGTCGAAGATGTGCTTCATCAGTGCCACCTCGTTGGCAGAGCAGAGGCTTTGTGGAATTCCTTTCGAGGCCACGGCATACAAATCAGCCCCATAGGCTGCCCCAGCATAGGGTGTGCCGAAACCACTACCAGCGGCTATACCGAGGCAATGGGTGCCGTGTGTCCCGCTCACGTCGGCAGAGTGCTGTTTCGCAGCAATGTCATCCGGAGTGAGGTATTCGCGGCCAAGAGGAATTTCCTGGCCTATGGTCTCGTCATCTGCCGCATATTGGTCGAGGAGCCCGACAAAACGCACGTGGCTCCCATCGGCCGAAAGAAAAGTGGGGTGACTCAGGTCGAAACCACCATCGACGATGCCCAACAGCACACCTTCACCGTCGTAGGCCTGAGAGAGGGGTGATTGTCCCTCGTACAGCGGTGTGCTGTTCACCCATTGCCTGGTGACGTCGTTCATGACCTCCCCGCCCAACTGTGTCTCTATGCGGTCGATGAGTTCGCTCTCGGAGAGAAAGGGCAAAGCATCGACAGGTATATTGACGATAAGGATATCACCCACCTGGGCCACCACCTCGCATTGCTGTCGGGCGAGCAAACCCTCGCCACCGGCATGGCGCAAACGAACGAAGGCGCAAACCTTTTGCCCAAGGCCTTTCGCACGAAACAGTCCACTTGCCTGGTCAGACATGATTCGCCTGATATCCATCGACAGTGATGGACCATTTACGGCCATTGCCGACAATGAGAGCAACAGCATGGCTACCACTCCTATCAAGCTCCTGATGGGTGTTTTCTTTCTCGTGAACATCTTTCTACATACTTTACCCTTTTCTCAGCTCATTTGAGAAGATGACTATTTTATCTCCTCCCAGTGAAGCACGGCACCGTTGCGACGGTCCGGGTCGGCACCCGCGAAGTCCATGGAATACGGGCTTCCTGTCGTGGGACTCTTCCCAATATAGCGGTGGTTACGCAGGGAGAGGAGCATGAAGTCGTGGTCGAGATAGTCTTGCCACAGGAAAGTCTCAGCTTCCTGCGGGTCGGTGGTGAAACGCACATCGCCGGGCAGTCCCTCGCCATAGACCTTGATGTATCGCCCATCGGCACATTTCAGCGCTATGATGCCGCAGCCCCTGTCGTCGATGGTGAATTTCGTCTCTTCGCTCTTGTCGCCGGGATGGGTGTCGTGGAGCAGGCCGTGCTTGAGCGCTATGGCCGGTTTTTCCGAGGCTTTGTTGATGATGCGGAACGTCTTGCCGTAGGGGATGTTGCCGCTGCGGTCGGCACAAGGCTCATCCACGGTGAAGTTGTCGAATTCTGCATAACCGCCTTTCTTTCCGTCTTTGTTGAAGGCGAAGAGGGCGTGGCGAGAACCCTGGAAAGTAACGAGCTGATAAGAGAGAGGCATCATGCGCCCGAGGGTCTGGAAGGCCTTCCCGTCGGTAGAATAAGCATACTGGGCTTGGTCGTTGTCATACTCGCCTATGCAGCGCAGCCATATCTTTCCTTGTGGCAAAGTCACTGGCACGTCGATGGTGTCGTTGGTGAGTTGTTCGAAGCAGCGGAGGGTCAGCTGCTTGCCTTGCTTGACAATACCAATCCACGAGCAGGGCAGGTTGATATTGCCAAGTCCGCAGACATCACCATCCTTCATCCCCTTCACATATAGTTCCACAGTAGCTATTGACTTGGGGCCTATGACACGTTGTGTCAGTGTGTTGCGTGCCCACATCAGTTGTTCGGCAGGCATGGCGTTCAGTCTTAGTTTTCCACCTTTAAGGCTCCACATCTTGTCATCGGGGTTGTGATTCCATTGCCAGACGCGGCCGAGAGTTTTCCCGTCGAAGTTCTCATTGCGTTCATAAGGTGCGCTGACGGGCTGTGGGTCTTTAGTGCCATATAATGTCAAGACGGTGCCGACGTTGTTAAGGTTTGCGTCGGGCTTGTACCATGTGCGTGGCGCACGGCCAAGGTTGCCTTCCAATCCCACCATTGGCCAGCCATCGACCCATGTCATCGGCATGAGGCATACGGTTCGGCCGATGGAGTGGAAATCCTGCATGAGCAAAGCCCACCACTGTCCGTTGGGACCTTGCACGATGCCACCCTGATGGGCGTTGGTGCAAGCCGTGGCGTCCTTGTCCAATGGACCAAGGCCGAACTTCGTGCCGTCGCGCCCGATGCGGTATTTCTCGCCACGTGGCACCTCGGTGAGCGAGGCGGCGTGGTAGCCATAGGTCTCATCGGCGGTGATGACGCGCGTCTCATAAGGTCCCCAAATGCTCTTCGACCGTGAGCAAAGTGTGCGGCCATTGGGGCGGTAGTCAGTGGAGATGAGATAGTACGTGCCATCGATTTTATACATGTGATGGCCTTCTCCCACTCCGTTGCCCTCGGGGATGATGGTGCGGGTGGTGCCATCCTTCGGGCCACTCATGTCTGGCTCCAGTTCGGTGCACTTCACTTCACCGTAGCCGTGAATGGCGTAAATCTTGCCATCGTCGTCGAAGAGCACGCTGAGGTCGTAGATGTTGCCTTTCATGTTGTGGTGCTGCCACGGTCCCTTGATGTCCTTTGCGGTATAGCATTGCAGTCCCTTGCCATTGACGTTGGTGTAAACGTAGAATTGTCCGTTGGCATAGCGGATGCAGGGTGCCCAAACACCTTGACCGTAGATTTCCTCATGGTTTTTCAGCGAGAAACGGTCTTCCTCGAAGTCGAAGCGGTCGAAGCAATAGGCGATGTTCTCCCAGTTCACCAAATCCTTGGAGTGGAGGATGACGAGACCGGGGACAGCATGCATGGTTGTACCTGCCAAGTAGTAGTCGTCGCCTACACGCAGGATGTCGGGATCGCTGAACTCGTCATAAAACAAGGGATTGGTGAATGTTCCGTCTCCATTATCGGCAGTCCAAGAGGTGGTCTGTGCATGTGCACAGAGCGCCATTACCGATAAAATGATGCCTAAAAAAATGTTTCTTCGCATAATTGATTTGTCTTAGGATTAATTTTGATGCAAATTTAGGCATTTTTCGTGGATACTGGGTCTTTTGTGCTTTTTTTTCACACTTCATTTCTGCTTTCTAAGTTTTTTTACCTTGTTAGCCCCTTAGGCTTATCAAGGACGAGGCAGAAGCTCGTCAAACTGAGGAAACGGCGTGGTGCTCGCCTTGCACTTCTATGCCACTTTGTGGCGAAGATAGGCTGCGACTTGGAAAAGCAAAAAAACTTTGTTTTATATTTGGTATTCCGCTCACCTTTCACTATCTTTGCCACTGCGTGGCGAAGATAGGATGCGGTTCTTGCACTATCTTTGCAGCAAATAGACAAACTACGACCTAAACAAACCTGGTCTCTGAGAACAACACCGACCATGAGTAATACTATTTTCCATTGCCCGTCTTGGCTATTGTCGTTGACACTCCTGCTGTCGGCGACACTCTCCTTGTGCCCTACTCCTGCTGATGCCCAACGCCACGATTGGGAAGACCAAAGCGTGCTGCAAATCAACCGTGAAGCCCCAAGAGCCAGTTTCATGGCCTACGGCACAGTTCCAGGCGACCGCCACCTCTCACTCGACGGCCAATGGAAATTCAATTGGACAAAGACTCCCGACGAGCAGCCCCAAGGATTTGAGCGCCCATCGTTCGACGACTCCTCTTGGGAGACGTTTCCCGTGCCTGGCGACTGGGAGATGAATGGCTATGGCACTCCCATCTACAGCAGTAGCGGATACACCTTCAAGATTGACCCTCCACGGGTGATGGGCGAGCCCAAGTCTACCTATACCGCCTTTGTGGAGCGTAACCCCACCGCCGTTTACCGCCGCACATTCAGCATGCCCGACGAATGGAAGGGCATGGAGGTGTTTCTTAGGTTCGGTGCCGTGAGCAGTGCCTTCTACGTTTGGGTGAATGGCCAACTTGCAGGCTACTCGCAGGGCAGCATGGAGCCCGCCGAGTTCCGTATCACCGACTATCTGCATGGCACCGACAACCAACTGACCCTCCAGGTGATGAAATACAGCGACGGCAGCTATCTTGAGGACCAGGACATGTGGCGCATGGCTGGCATCCACCGCAGCGTGGAGCTGATAGCCACCCCCCGCATCCGCATCCGCGACTTTGGCATCCGCACCCTGTTCGACGACCAGTACCGCGATGCCCGGCTCATCATCCACCCCGAGCTTGCCGTTGTGGGCAACCAGCGTGGCGAGGGATTCCGGGTGACTGCCCGCCTCACCGACGAAGACGGACAGATGGTGCTCGACAGCATCCTTACCCAGGATGCCGCCACCATGCTCAACCTCGACCACAAGGCCGCCATCATGAACGACCGCAATCCGCAGCGTGGCTATCCCAAATGGGGATGGCTCACGGCCACGGTGAGGAATCCTCACAAATGGTCGGCCGAGACCCCTTATCTCTATACCCTTCATCTCTCGCTTGTCGACTCCACAGGCAACGTCGTGGAGCAGGTGCAGACCAAAGTGGGCTTCCGCCAATTGGAAATCAAGGACGGCCGGCTGCTCGTGAACGGCAAGCCCGTGAGGCTGCGAGGCGTGAACCGTCATGAGATGGACCCCGTGACCGGTCATGTGATGACTGAGGAGCGCATGCTGCAGGACATCCTGCTGATGAAACGCGCCAACATCAACGCCGTGCGCACCTGCCACTACCCCAACACCGAACGGTGGTATGCGCTCTGCGACAGCATCGGACTCTATGTGATGGACGAGGCCGACATTGAGGAACATGGTCTGCGCGGACAATTGGCCAGCGACCCCTCATGGGCCCCGGCATGGATAGACCGCACCCAGCGCCTTGTGGTGCGCGACCGCAACCACCCCAGCGTGGTGATGTGGAGTCTGGGCAACGAGGCCGGATGGGGTTCGAACTTTGCCCTCACCGCCGCATGGATACACGAGTACGACCCTACCCGTTTCGTACATTACGAGGGAGCGCAAGGCACAGGAGCAGAAGCCTACGGATGGCATGGCGACCCGAAGTCGGTGGACGTCATCTCGCGCTTCTACCCCCGCACACAAGACGACTACCTGAATCCCGGTGTGGCCGACAACAATATGGAGCGTCCCGAGAATGCCCGTTGGGAGCGTTTGCTCTCCATTGCCCGCGACGACAGCGACCAGCGCCCTGTGCTCACCAGCGAGTATGCCCACGCCATGGGCAATGCCCTTGGCAATTTCAAGGAATACTGGGACGAGATTTACAGTCATCCCCGCATGCTGGGCGGCTTCATCTGGGAGTGGGCCGACGAAGGCATCTTCAAGAATCAAGATGGCAAGCGGATGGTGGCCTATGGCGGCGACTTCGGCGATGTGCCCAACCTGAAAGCCTTCTGCGTGAAAGGCATCGTGAGCAGCGACCGCGAGACCACCCCCAAGTACGATGAGGTGAAGGCCGTCTACTCACCCATACAATTTTCCTATGAAGGGGGTGAAGTGCGCCCCATTCTCCGCGACGAGAACTACACGCTGGATGATTTTGCCATCAGGCAAGAGAGCCACGACGGACTCATCGACGTGTATGCCACCCTCAGCCACGACACCCGATGGGCAAAAGCCGGGCATCTGGTGCACCACCAGCAATTCGTCAGCGACCCGCAATGGTATAAGAAAGTCGTGGAGCAGAGCCAGAGGCAATTCATAAAAAAGAGCAAGAAGAGAAAGGCCGTGGGCACCGAACAGCAAGAAGCCGCCGCACGCGAATTCTTTGCCTTGCTCAGGCCCCATTTCTTCCGTGCCCCCACCGACAACGACAAAGGGTTCGGCAACTGGATAGCAAAAGACTGGAAGAAGCAGCAACTCGACCAACTGCGCGACTCCATCATCGCGCCCCTCACCCTTGCACATGGAGCCGATGGCAGGTTGACCGCCACCGCCACGACCGCCTACCTCGCCCTCGAGGGAGGCATCACCACCGAATACCGCTTCGTGGTGGCCCCTGACCTCAGCATCGATTTCACTGCCACCTATACCCCATCGGGCAACCTTCCCCCACTGCCCTGCCTGGGCAACACCCTCGTACTGCCCAAGCAGTACGGGCGCCTCACCTATTACGGTCGTGGACCCAACGACAACTATCCCGACAGGCACGCCTCCACCACCATCGCACTGTGGAGAAGCACCGTGGGTGAGCAATACGTGCACTACCCACGGCCACAAGACAGTGGCAACCACGACGACGTGGCCTATCTGGAACTCACCGACAGCAAGGGTGGCGGATGGCGCGTGACCTGCACCGACCATCCCTTCTCGTTCGCCGCCCTGCCCTACAGCACCGACCACCTCTATGCCACGGCCCACGACTGCGACCTTGAGGAAGATGCCCAGCATATCTACCTGAACCTTGACGCCGCCGTGATGGGACTGGGCAACAGCTCGTGTGGCCCGGGCGTGCTCACCCGATATGCCATTCCCCAGCGACCCCACACCCTGCATGTGCGGATTGAAAGGAAGTAAACCTGCATGGGCAACAGAGAAAACAATAAAAACGACACATATATGAGAAAAGCATTTTCTATCATCATGGCCATATGGGCACTTGCCTGCAATGCCCAAACAGATGCCTACACCCACCGTCAGTACCTGAGCGGCACTGGCTGCGACGACATGGTGGAATGGGATTTCCGCTGCACCGACGGACGAAATGCCGAAAAGTGGACCAAAATCGGCGTTCCCTCGTGCTGGGAACTCCAGGGATTCGGCACCTACCAGTACGGCATGCGTTTCTACGGAAAGGCCACGCCTGAAGGCATTGCTGACGAGAAAGGCCTCTACAAGTATGAGTTCACGCTGCCGAAGGAATGGGAAGGGCGCCAGATTCTGCTCACCTTCGAGGCCGTGTTTACCGATGCCCGTGTGACCATCAACGGGCGGAAGGCAGGTTCCGGCTTGCATCAGGGCGGATTCACGCCATTTCAGTTTGATGTGAGCGACCGCATTTTCTTTGGCAAAAAGACCAACCGTCTGGAGGTGGAAGTGGCCAAGGAGAGCAGTTCGCCACAGGTGAATTTGGCTGAGCGCCGTGCCGACTACTGGAACTTCGGTGGCATCTGGCGACCCGTATATATCGTCAGCAAGCCCGTGCACAACATCCGCCGCGTGGCCATCGACGCTGGGATGGACGGCCGTTTCAAGGCCGACATCTACCTGAACCGCGCCACCGACGGGGCACAGGTCGACGTGGAGATTCTGGACAGCAAGAACCATGTGGTGGGCAAAGGAAAGAGCTTGGGCTCTTCCGACTACCACAAGGCCGACTTCGTGGTGAAGTCGCCCCTGTTGTGGAACGCCGAGACCCCCCATCTCTACACCGCCGTATTCACCCTTCGAGGCAGCGACGGCAAGGTACTTCATGTGGAGCGTGAGAAGTTCGGCTTCCGCACCATCGAATACCGCCATTCGTTCAAGGGCGAGAACCTGCCCTACCCCCATCTTCAGGGATGTGATGACGACGGTGTCTTCATCAACGGACAGAAGGTCATCTTCAAGGGAGCCAACCGCCATTCGTTCCGTCCAGAGACAGGCCGCACCCTCTCCAAGGCAAAGAATATCGAGGACGTGGAACTCATGAAGAGCATGAACATGAATGCCGTGCGCCTCAGCCACTATCCCGCCGACCCCGAGTTCCTCGAGGCCTGCGACTCGCTGGGCCTCTATGTGGAATGCGAACTGCCCGGCTGGCACTGGGCCCACGAGACCATCAACGGTCAGAAGTTGGTGGAGGAGATGGTGACGCGCGACGTGAACCACCCCTCGATTATCTTCTGGAGCAATGGCAATGAAGGCGGCTTCAACTACGAGTTGGAACCCTGTTTCGACAAGTTCGACCCGCAAAAGCGCGTGGTGCTCTATCCCTGGGCCAACCGCAACGGCTTCGAGACCAAGCATTACCGCTCATGGGGCGAGACCGCCGAGTATATGCGGCAGAAGGAAATCTTCCTGCCCACCGAGTTTCTGCATGGTCTCTATGACGGCGGCCATGGAGCCGGACTGAAAGACTACTGGCGGCTGATGATGTCGAATCCACGCTGTGCCGGCGGGTTCCTGTGGGACCTGATGGACCAAGCAGTGAAGCGCACCGACCAAAACGGAATCCTCGACTGCGTGGGCAACTTCGGTGCCGACGGCATCGTGGGTCCTCACATGGAGAAGGAAGGTTCGTTCTTTACCATCCGCGAGGTGTGGAGTCCCGTGCAGGTGAAGTATTGGGATAATCCCACCAGCCCCACCATACAAAACTGCTATGATTTCACCAACCTGAAGGAGTGCCAGTTCAGTTACAAATTTTTAGACATGCCCGCCTACGGCGAGAACAACGTGAAGGTCGTCAAGGAGGGCAAACTCCCGTCACCGGACGTGGCTCCAGGACAGACTTTCAGGCTTGAATTGCCCAAAACCGATGCCGAGGTGATACAACTGACAGCCACAGACCCTAAGGGACAGGAAATCTTCACGTGGAGCCATAGAAACGGGATGAAGTCAGGCAATCTGAACAAGCAACATCTTCACGACAACACACAGCAGTACAAATATACAGAGGATGCCGACCTGTTGACGGTTCAAAACGGCAACCGCCAGATGGCTTTCAGCAAGAAGACAGGCAGGCTGATGGGCGTAACCGTCGGAGGAAACAAACTGTCGTTCGGCAATGGTCCCCGATTTGTCGCCGCCAAGCGAGCCGACCGTTCGCAAGACGGATTCTACAACCACGACGACAAGGAAGCTTTCCAGAAGAAGACCAGTTATACGGAGTATGCCGACCAAGGCGTCTTTGACGGTTTCACCATGAGCGACAGCACCTTGGTGGCCAACTACCGGCATGGTTCAATCCAGACGGTCACCTGGCGTTTCCTGACCGACGGCAGTGTGTACATGCATGTTGAATACTACTTCAACGGTGTTGTTGACCTGATGGGCGTCTGCTTCGACTATCCCGAGCAATTAGTGAAGTCGAAGCAATGGTTGGGCAATGGTCCCTATCGCGTCTGGAAGAACCGCATGGAAGGTCCGCAGTATGGTCTGTGGAGCAACGACTATAACGACCCCATCCCTGGCGAGTCGTGGGAATATCCCGAGTTCAAGGGCTATTTCGCAGGTATCAGTTGGATGCAGCTGACCACCACGGAAGGCAAGGTGGGTATCGAAACCCTCAACGGCAAGGTGGGCGTCTACACCCCGCGCGACGGCCGCGACCATATCCTCTACGACCTGCCCGACACCGGTATATCGCTGCTGAAAGTCATCCCTGCCGTGCGCAACAAAGTGAACACCACCGACCTGAATGGTCCCTCTGCCCAACCCTACTGGTCCAAGGGCAAGGGAAGTATCAGTGCCTTGCTGAAATTTGAATGAGCCACCCATGAGAAAAGCCACCATTATCATCTGCATGCTGCTCCTGGGCACCCTCTCCAAGGCTGCCGACAGCACAGGCCGTCGCTCCGACGACACCCGTCCCTGGACTTTCTGGTATTGGATGTGTGGCGCCGTGAGCGACGCGGGCATCCGTCTCGACTTGCAGGCGATGAAGGACGCCGGCATCGGCGGTTTCTACCTCATGCCCATCAAGGACGTGAGCGACGGAGCACAATATGAGGGCACTGCCCGCCAACTCTCGCCCGAATGGTGGCGGCGCATCGACACGGTATGCAGGGTGGCCGACAGTCTGGGACTGCAGATGGGCATCCATTTCAGCGACGGTTTTGCCTTAGGGGGCGGTCCCTGGATCAAGCCCGAGGAGTCGATGCAGCGCGTGGTGTGGACCGACACCATCGTAGAGGGAGGGAAAGGCGCTCTCCAAATCCTACAGTCCCAAGGCCATGAAGGCTATTATGAGGACATCGCCACCTATGCCTTTCCCATTGCAGAAGACAGCCCAGCCCAGCCGAAAGCATCGGTGGAGTTCCCCTTCCGCAGCACCGAACCCTGCGATATCGTCTTCGAGTACGACCAGCCGTTCACCCTCCGCCATATCCGTATCGTGACCGGCGGCAACAACTACCAGGCCCACCGCTGGCAACTCTATGCCTCGGACGACGGCCATGACTACCGCCATGTGCGCGACATCAGCCCTGCCCGTCAAGGATGGCAGAACACCGATGCCCAGGCCACCTATGCCATCCCCACCACACGCGCCCGTTTCTTCAAGATGCACTGGACTCCCGACGGCAGCGAGCCCGGCTGCGAGGATATGGACGCCGCCAAATGGAGGGCTACGCTCAAGGTGGCCGCCATAGAGATGGGCAGCGAGCCCGTGGTCGACGGCTATGAAGGCAAGTCGGGCATGGTGTGGCGTGTCTCGTCTCCCTACCCCATCGCCGATGCCGACTGTGTGCCATTCACCCAGATACGGCGCCTCACACTGAACGGCGATGAGGTGACCGACAAGTTGCCCAAGGGTCTTTGGCGCGTGCTGCGTATGGGCCACACCTCCACCGGTCACACCAATGCCACAGGTGGTGGAGGGCGCGGACTGGAATGCGACAAGTTCTCACGCACGGTCATCCGCAAGCAACTCGCCAACTGGTTTGGCACCATCTACGACCACGCCCCGAAATCCGTGCTCACCCGCCTGCATGTGGACAGTTGGGAATGTGGGTCACAGAACTGGAACAAGCAGTTTGCCGACGAGTTTGCCCGTCGGCGTGGCTACGACCTGCTGCCCTGGTTGCCCGTCTATGCCGGGGTGCCCATCGCCAGCAGCGCCACTTCCGAACAGGTGCTCCGCGACATCCGGCAGACCATCGCCGACCTTATCGACGAGGTGTTCTTCGACGAGGTGGAGCAGGCGGCCAAGCGCTATGGCGTGGCCCTCTCCACCGAGTGCGTGGCCCCCACGATGGTGAGCGACGGACTGCTTCACTACCGCCATGCCGACTACCCCATGGGAGAGTTCTGGCTCAACTCGCCCACCCACGACAAGCCCAACGACATGCTCGATGCCATTAGCGGTGCCCATATCTATGGCAAGCGTGTGATCCTGGCAGAGGGATTCACCGAGGTGCGCGGCACATGGGACGAGACCCCTGCCATGCTCAAGCCCCTTCTCGACCGCAACTTCTGCCTGGGCATCAATGGCATCGTGCTGCACGTGAACACCCACAACCCCTGGACCGACCGGCATCCGGGCATGACCCTCGATGGCATCGGCACCTTCTTCCAGCGCGACAACACCTGGTGGCGCGAGATGCCCGCCTTCACCCAATACATCACCAACTGCCAGGACCTCCTGCAACAGGGACAACCCGTGGTCGACCTTGCCGTGTATATCGGCGACGAGGTGCCCCGGCGCTCCATCTTGCCCGAGCGGCTCACCGACCTGCTCCCCGGTCTGTTCGGCGACTCCATCCTGCATCGCGAGGCCGTGCGCCTGGCCAATGAGGGACAGCCCATGGAGACCAGTCCTGTGGGCGTGAGCCACACCCGCAACATGACCAAGGCCGAAGACTGGATCAATCCCCTGCACGGCTACAAATACGACTCGTTCAACCACGACGTGCTCCGCGGCATGCGTGTGGAGAACGGTGAGGTGGTGACACGAGACGGCATGCGCTACAAAGCCCTCGTCATCCCCAAAGTCCACAAGATGAACCCCGCCGGCATCAATACCGGGCACGAGGAGATTGAGGCCTTGCGCAGTCAGGGTGCCACAATCATCGAGACGCCCTGGACGGAACCCGACCTCTCATCAGTCGGCATAGTCCGCGACATCGTCTTGCCCACAGGCCTCGACTACACCCACCGTCACACCACCGAGGGTGAGATTTATTTCATCAGCAACCAGACCGACCAACCCATCACCTTTGCTCCCCAAATGCGGGAGAGCCGTGCCCACCGCTACCTGATGGATCCACTGAAAGAACTGTTCACCATCGCCGGCGACTCCGTCACCCTCGAGCCCTACGCCTCCATCTTCTACGAACTGAGCGACGAAGACCTCAGCGCTCTGACCAAAGAAGAGCCATCCCCCAAACGGTCGATGGTGCTCGAAGGGGAATGGACCATCACGTTCGAGGAGACCGGACTGACCACCACCGACTCCCTCAGGTCATGGGGCAGCTATGACGACAAACGTGTGAAATACTACTCTGGGCATGTCGCCTATGAGAAAACCTTCAAGCACAAGGGCAAGGGCAGGACCTGGATCAGCATGGACCAGTTGCACGACATCGCCACGGTGTATGTGAACGGCATCTGCTGCGGCACGTCCTGGATGCCTCCCCATCGCATCGAGATTACCGATGCCGTGCACAAGGGCAAGAACCTGCTGCGCATCGAGGTGGTGAACACCTGGGCCAACGCCCTTTTGGGAGCCGACAATGGCACCCCACCCTACAACGGCATCTGGACCAACGGCAAATACCGCCGGGCAGAGAAGAGCCTGTTGCCCGCCGGACTTTTGGCACAACCGAAAATACTAACAGAAAAATAAAATATATGAGACGAATCGTATTGTCATTGTTCATTGGTCTTTCCACACTCACCATGAGTGCGAAAGTCCGTCTGCCACAGTTCTTCTCCGATGGCATGGTGCTGCAGCAACAGTCGGAGTGCAACCTGTGGGGATGGGCAGAGCCTGGCAAGAAGGTGAGCATCAGCACGTCATGGGACAAGAAAAGCTTTATGGTCACAGCCCGCAAGGATGGTTTGTTTAGTCTGAAGGTGAAGACACCTGAGGCTGGAGGCCCCTATTTTATCGGGTTCAAGGACCAAGACTATGTGCAACTGAACAACGTCATGATAGGCGAGGTATGGATATGCTCGGGCCAGTCGAACATGGAGATGCAGATGAAAGGCTTCAAGCAGCAACCCGTGGAGGGAACCACAGAGGAGCTGTTGCGTTGCAAAGATGCCAACCTGCGGCTGTTCACAGTAAAACGCCATGCCTCGTTGACCCCCGAACAAGATGTCACCGGACAATGGAACGAAGCCAATAGCGCCAGCGTGCGTGAATTCTCTGCCACAGCCTACTATTTTGGTCGTGCCTTGCGCCAGGTACTGGATGTTCCGGTAGGACTTATCTGTACCTCGTGGGGAGGTTCGGCCTGCGAGGCATGGATGCACCCCGACTGGCTGAAGGCATTCCCCAAAGTGAACCAGCATGTGACGGAAGCAGATGTGGAGAAACTCCAGCAACGCTGTCCCACAGCTTTGTATAATGGACAACTGAAGCCGCTGGTTGGATACACCATGCGAGGAGCCATCTGGTATCAAGGCGAGGATAACATTCCACGCTACGACTACTATGCCCCATTGATGAAAGCCATGGTGGAAGGCTGGCGCAGCGATTGGAAGCAAGGCATTTTCCCCTTCTACTATTGTCAGATCGCGCCTTACGACTACTCGCTGATAGGATGGGAAAACAGCCAGTATCTGCGTGAGCAGCAAGCCAGGGCCGAGACCATGATCGACAATGCCCGGATGGCCGTGCTGATGGATGCCGGACTGGAGTATGGCATTCACCCCAGGAAGAAGCGCCAGGCAGGAGAGCGGCTGGCACTCCTGGCACTCAGCAACACCTATGAGCAAAAGGGCTTGCCCGACTTTGCCACCTACAAAGAGGTAACCTTCCAAAACGATACGGCTGTAGTGTCGTTCGACCGAAGCAAGGAGTGGGTATACTTCGAGCATGGTCCGAAGAGCCAGAACTTTGAGATAGCCGGTGCCGACAAGGTGTTCTACCCTGCTGAAGCCTGGGTATCGCGCAACCGCGTCTACGTGCACAGCGACAAGGTGAAAGCCCCCGTTGCCGTGCGCTATGCCTTCCGCGACTGGGTAGAGGGCGACCTGATGCACGACGGTCTGCCCGTCAGCTCATTCCGCACCGACGACTGGTAAGCATCCACATCCAGCCATCCACAACAACATCTCACAGCAAAGCCTCCCATTTATGAACAGAGCAATATCCTTACTTACAGCCTTAGTGCTGTCGGCCATGCTCCATGCCGCCGACTATGTGCCCCACGACTATGTATGGACCACGCAGAGCAAGAACTCGAGCGAGTCGATGCCCTGTGGAGGCCATGATATCGGCATGAACGTGTGGGTGGAGGATGGCGACCTGCTGTGGTATGTCTCGCAGAGCGGATGGTTTGATGCCAACAACACCCTATTGAAAGCCGGCCGATGGCGGCTGCATCTCGAAGGCGACCCCTTTGGCGGCAGCGACTTCCGCCAGGCACTTCGTCTTGACGGTGGCTATGTGGAGGTCACGGGCGGTGGCATGCAAATCGTCATCTGGGCCGATGTCTTTGCCCCCTGCGTCTACCTCGACATCCGTTCGCGGCAGAAACGGGAGGCCACACTCAGCTATGAGAGCTGGCGCTACCAAGACCGTCCGCTCACCAAGGCCGAGTGCCAGCAATCGTCGTGGAAATGGCTTGTACCGAAAGACTGCAAGACCCAGGCCGACCACATCGAGAGCAGTGCGCACCGACTCGTCGCCACCCATCAGAATCCCAAGGAGACCATCTTCGACTTCACTGTGGCCTACGAACATATCGAGGCATTGAAAGACAGCCTCTACAACCCCATTGGCGGCAGGCGGATGAGCGTGGTGACCGAAGCCGACGGGTTCACCTTCGAAGGCACCACCGAGGGGCGTTATGCCGCCACCGACTACCGGGCATGGAACTACCGATGCGGCAACCTGCGCCACAGTGTGGTGCGCATCGTACCCGACAATGGCGAGGGAGCAACGTTCACGATGCCCAAGACGGCCAGCGAGTCGATGAGGCGCAGCCGGCAGTGGTGGCACCAATATTGGCAACGCAGTTGGATACAGCCCGACGGCACCAATGCCGACGCCACCCGCATAGCCCGCAACTACGACTTGTTCCGCTATATGCTCGGTTGCAACGCCTACGGACAGTGGCCCTCCAAGTTCAATGGCGGCCAGTTCACCTTCGACCCCATGTATGTGGACGCGCCCGCTGCCGATGGCAGTCCTACCAACGCCTTCACCCCCGACTACCGCAAATGGGGCGGCGGCACCATGACCGCCCAGAACCAGCGTCTGGTCTACTGGCCCATGCTGAAGAGCGGTGACACCGACCTGATGGCATCGCAACTTGACACCTACCTGCGCATGCTGCCCACCGCCGTGGCACGCACCCGCCACTACTGGGGGCACGGCGGCGCCTCGTTTGGCGAGCAGATAGAGAACTTCGGTTTGCCCAACCCCGCCGAGTATGGCAAGCACGCCGAAGGCATGGATTATGGTTTGGAGCGCAATGCCTGGCTGGAATACGAGTGGGACACCGTGCTCGAATTCTGCATGATGGCCCTCGAGGCCCATCGCTACCAGCCTTTCTCCACCCCACGCATGAAAACCGGTGTGCCGGATTTCGACCTCGACCGATACCGCCCACTGATCACACAAAGTCTGCGCTTCTTCGACGAGCATTACCAATACTTAGCCAAGAAGATGGGCAGCAAGGCCCTTACCGACTCTGGCCGCCTGGTAATCTATCCCGGTTCGGGATGCGAGACCTACAAGATGGCCTACAACCCGTCGAGTACGGTGGCCGCCCTCCGCAGCGTGAGCATGGCACTCGCTGACTCCACGCTGCCCCTCTCGCGCATCCCCGACATCCCCCTGCGCGTGATTGACGGTGACACCTGTATCGCCCCTGCCGTGGCATGGAGCCGCATACAAAATGTGGAGACTCCCCAACTCTATCCCGTCTTCCCCTGGCGTATCTACGGACTGGGGCGCCCACACCTGCAAATTGCCCGCAACACCTATCTGAAAGACCCCCATGCCGTGGCCATGCGCAGCAGCAAGGGATGGAAGCAAGACAACATCTGGGCTGCCTGCCTCGGTCTCACCAATGAGGCCCATCGACTCTGTGTGGAGAAGTTCGCCGACGGCCCCTACCGTTTCCCCACATTCTGGGAACCCGGTTTCGACTGGGCACCCGACTTGAACCGTGGTGGTTCGGCGATGATTGGTGTGCAGGAGATGTTGCTTCAGGAGACCCCTGAGGGAGAATTGCTGCTCTTCCCAGCCTGGCCCAAGGAATGGAATGTCACCTTCCGCATGCATGCCAGCGGAGGCCGTGTGGTGGAAGGCGCCATCAACCGAGGTATTATCACCTCAAGGATCATTCCCTAACCCTCTATTCAACAAGGAAATATGAAAAGACTGCTCACACTAAGCCTCTTGTTAACCGCCTGTATGGCCACATCGGCCAAACTGATGGTGACGCTGACCAGCTGCAACCACCAGAAAGGCGCTATGGCCATCGTTGCCGACAAGGCGAGGGTGGGATGGCAATATATCGAGAGGATGGGCTGGCCCATCAATCAGGAAGCCTATCAGATAGAAGTGCATGAGCACATCACCAGACAGCTCATCTATGACAGCGGTGTGGTACACTCTGCCGAGAGCCAACTGATATCACTGCCCCATCTGGCACCCAATGTTTACGGCTATACCTGGCACGTGAGAATAGCTGGCCAGGGCCAAGAGAAGAAAGGCAAAGGAAAGAACAGAGGAAGCGACATGCTGGAATGGTCGGACTGGAGTCAGGAGCAGACGCTCCGCGTGGTGCCTGCCGACCTGCGCACGCTCCCTACCAACCGGCAAGCCCCCATCTCCACCCCCCAGTGGATCGGCGCCATCAGCAAGCGCGATGCCCATATCCCCACCGGCCGGTGGAGCAACGAGGTGTTCAAGAAAGACACTTTTCTCACGCAGTGGGACCAGGTGGACAGTCTCTCCTCGCGCAGCATCATCCTGCGCAAGGGATTCCGTGCCAGCCATGCCATCACTGATGCCGTGGTCTATGTCTGCGGTCTGGGCCACTACGAGATGAGCATCAACGGGCGGCGTGTGGGCGACAGCGAATTTGCCCCACTATGGAGCGAATACAGCCGTACGGTGTACTACAACACCTACGACGTGACCAAGCTCTTGCGCGAGGGCGACAATGCCGTGGCCGTGCTGTTGGGCAACGGCTTCTTCAATGTACAGCGCGGCAACCGCTACAGCAAGTTGCAGACCAGTTTCGGTCCGCCGCAACTGTTCCTGCGGATGGACATCACTTACGACGACGGTACCACTGAGCATGTGGTGAGCGATGACAGTTGGCATTGGTTCAAGAGTCCCATCACGTTCAACAGCATCTATGGCGGTGAGTCGTATGATGCCCGATTGGAGCAGGAGGGATGTCTTGAACCCGAATTCGACGACAGCAAGTGGGAAAAAGCCGTGGTGGTGGAAGGTCCTGAGGGACAGTTGTATCCCGAGACCGCCTCGCCCGTGAGCATCATGGAGCGTTTCGCCGTCCAGTCAGTGCGCCCTATCGACAAGGACTCCATTGAATCGGCCTCTCGCAAGACCAAGCGCCAGGTTGACGCCTCCGCCATCGTCTGCGACATGGGGCAAAACCTCGCCGGATTCCCCGCTATCACCGTCTCGGGCAAGCGTGGGCAGAAGGTGACGATGCTCGTCTCCGAACGCCTCACCCCACAGGGCGTGTGCGACCAAAGCCAAACGGGTCGCCAGCATTATTACGAGTACACTTTGAAAGGTGACGGAAAGGAGACATGGCATCCCCGGTTCTCCTACTATGGTTTCCGCTACATCCAGGTAGAGGGAGCCGTGATGGAAAAGCAGGCCAATCCCGATGGTCTGCCGGTCATCCACGACCTAAAGAGTTGCTTCGTCTACAACTCCACCCCCGAGACCTCCACTTTCTGGTGCGACAACGAGCTGATGACGAAGACCCACCGACTGATAGAGCGTGCCGAGCGCAGCAATATGCAGGCCGTGCTCACCGACTGTCCGCACCGCGAGAAACTGGGTTGGCTCGAGCAAGACCACCTTGTGGGTCCGTCGCTTTTCTACAACTACGACATGACCACTCTGGTGCCCAAAATTATCCGCGACATTGTCGACACCCAAAAGCCCAACGGTATGGTACCCACCACCGCACCCCAGTATGTGTCGTTCGGCAACCTCTTCGATGACTCCCCCGAATGGGGCTCCACCCTGGTGATACTCCCCTTCATGTACTATGACATGTATGGCGACAGCACCCTCATTACCGACAACTACGAGCCGATGCGCCGCTACGTGGACTACCTTACCAGCCGCTCCGATGACGGCATCGTGAGCCATGGCCTGGGCGATTGGTATGACTATGGTCCGTGGCGTGCCGGATTCTCACGCAACACCCCCGTGCCCTTAGTGGCCACCGCCCACTACATCTACGACCTACAGCTTATCACCGAGGCTGCCCGAATGACCGGTCGTCACACCGACGAGCAAAAATACAAAGACCTTTGCGACAAGGTGGTGGCTTCGTTCAACCGCCATTTCTACCATCCCGACTCCTGCTACTATGGCACGGGCAGTCAGACGAGCAATGCCCTGCCACTGTTTCTCGGCATCACCGGCGAGCAAAAGGACGCCGTGCTGCAGAGCCTCATCAACGACATCCACGCTCACGGCGACCGCCTGACCACCGGCGACGTGGGCAACCGCTACCTCTTCCGCGTGCTGGCCGACAATGGACAGAATGAGTTGCTCCTCCGCATGCTCAACCATTACGAAGCTCCCGGCTATGGCTACCAGATAGCCCAAGGCGCCACCACGCTCACGGAGCAGTGGGATCCCCGTCAAGGGTCGTCGGAGAACCACTTCATGCTTGGGCAGATCGACGAGTGGTTCTTCCGCTCGCTCGCCGGCATCCACCAGAAGCCCGGCACCCACGGCTACCGCCATCTCGTCATCGACCCTCAGCCCCTTGAAGGCATCGGCCGCGTGAAAGCCACCATCCATACCCTTTACGGTGAGGTAAGGATAGATTTCGACCCAGCCAGCAAGACCCTCAACACCAGCATTCCTTTAGGATGCACCATCGAGCGGTCTGCTCTTCCCCACAAGAAAGACCAATGGGGTGGTGGTGGTTTGGTATTCTTGCTGGCACCGACCCTGAACTTCGGAAATGTCTATTACGACAACAAGGAGTCGGAGCGTTACGACCCCCAGTGGCCCACACTCTGGTTTGGTCCCTCCTGGGTGAGCAGCAGCATCATGGGCAGCAGTCATCCGGGATTCCATATCAGGCACGGGGTGTTCAGAAAACAAGATTTTGGCTTCACCATCATGCAACTGTCGAGAAACATGTACCGGGGCATCGCCGGTGTTTCAGCCGGTCTGCAGTTCGCTAGCAACAGCTTCGACATCGCCCTCGACCAAGTGATGAGGAGAGAAGGCAATGACGTGAGATTCGAGCCCCAAAACGAGGCTCTACGCGAAAACTATCTTACTTTTTCCTACTTACGTATTCCCGTCATGGTGGGCTTGCAGACCTACGGTCGCCAACTGTCGATACAGACCGGTCTGGGCCTATATGTAGGCGGCAGTGACTACAAATACCGGTACAGGGGTGAGGACAAGCCCGAGGACCATCATCTACATACCCAGAACTTCGGTGCCCAGTGGATGGTGATGGTCGGCATCGGCCCTCTCACCGTGACCTTCACCCAGTTCCTTGTGCCCCTCTACAAGCTCAGCGACGGCACCAAGGCTTATCCCGCCTCGCTCACCGTGGGATTCGACTTCAACTACTGGATGCGCCGGCATTTCCGGCCAAAACCCCAATAAACAAAACGAACTACTTCAAGACAATGAGAGGACTAATATTACTGACACTGATGCTATTTGCCCTTCAGGGCATGGCGCAGAAGATTGACTTCAACAAAGGCGGCCGTCCCGAGAGCGAGGGACTCGAAGAAGGTTACCAACCCTGGGTCGTGAACGAGACCGAAGCGGCTACTGAGACCTTTGACGGTGTGACCATCACCCTGGCCTGCGACAAGAGCTACGAGGGCGAGACCGTGATGTCTAACTATTGGAAACAAGGTGTGACCAATGGTGCCAAACTCGTGGGCGATGCCGTCATCGCCTACAAGAACGACCATGGCAACATCACCTCGGGCGCCGTGAAACTCGATGTCACCATCAATGGCCTGTCGGCAGGCCGCCACTCGCTGCAAGCCTTCCACAACAACATCGACGGCTTCGATGCCCCCAATATCGACGTGTATGTGAACGGCGAGAAACAGTTGGAGGGTGTGCAGCAGACCAACCGCCAGACTACCGCGTCGGCCAGCGGCAAGTCGTATGTGGAGTTCGATGTGACCGAGGGCCAGACCATCGTGGTGTCGTATGTCACTACCCCCGACCCAGGAGTGACCTATGGGTCGACCACCGTCACCATCAACGCCCTGGTCTTCAACGAGGCCGACAACACCAAAGTGGCCCTTGACCCCTACCCCGCCAAAGGCGACCTGCACGCCGCCGCCGATGACGGCAGCATAACCCTGCAATGGCGAGCCGGAGAGGGTGCCGTGAAACACCACATCTTCTTTGGAGATAGCGAGGAACATCTCGCCGAGATAGGGTCGGTGACCGAAGCCTCCTACAACATCGGCTCGCTCGACAACCACCACACCTACTATTGGCGTGTGGACGAGGAGAGCGGCGACGGCAATATCCACCAAGGCGAAGTATGGTATTTCAGGCCCCGCCATCTTGCCTTCCCCGGTGCCGAGGGCTATGGGCGCTTCGCCACAGGCGGACGCGACGGCATCGTATACCATGTCACCTCACTCGACGACGACCCCGACAATCCCCAGCCCGGCACCTTCCGCTATGGTGCTACCAAGCTCTCAGGACCACGCACCATCGTCTTCGACGTGGCCGGCGTCATCCATCTGAAAGCCCGCCTCACCATCTCCGACAAGTTTGTCACCATCGCTGGTCAGACGGCCCCCGGACGGGGCATTCTCTTCCGTGGAAGTGCCCTGGGAATAGGCAGTGAGAACGTGGCCCGATTCATCAGGCTCCATCTCGGTGGCGGCGACGACTGGGATGGCAGCAGTCCCAACCCCCATACCTCCGACGGCATCGGTGCCGCCGGCACCAACCACACCATCATCGACCATTGCTCCATTGCCTGGACCATCGACGAGGGATTCTCGAGCCGCAACGCCAAGAACCTGACGCTGCAGCGCACCCTCATCTCAGAGGCCCTGAACTATTGCGGCCACAGCCACTATGCCGAGGAAGGACAGTTGGTGAGCCATGGCTATGCCGCCACCATCGGTGCCGGCCAGGCCGAGGGCACCGTAGGTTCGTTCCACCACAACCTGCTTGCCCATAACGAGGGCCGCAACTGGAGCATCTCGGGCGGTCTTGACGGAGGCGGCTACTACGACGGGCATCACGACATCTTCAACAACGTGGTCTACAACTGGGGAGGCCGTACCAGCGATGGAGGCACCCATGAGCTCAACTTCGTGGCCAACTATTACAAGAAAGGAGCGGCATCGTCGCAGAACTACCTTTTGCGCCATCAGTTCGAGGGCACGGGAAAAGGCACCCAGGCCGCCTATGTGAGAGGCAATATCCGCGAGGAGACCAACGGCACGCTGACCCGCGACAAAGAGGGCGTGACCTACCGCTACGAGCTCTCTGGTGGTCAGCAACTCACCTGGGAGCCCTGGGCAAGCGAGCCCTTCTTCCCCTCGTATGCCACTGTGGAGACTGCCGAGGCCGCCTTCAAGAACGTGCTCTCCGATGTAGGCTGCAACATGCCCGGACTGACTAACCACGACCAGCGCATGGTGAGCGAGACACTTAACGGCACCACCTCGACCACGGGCTACTACACCAAGAAGAAAGGACTTATCGACCGTGAGAAGGACGCAGAGGGCTTCGATGGTCTGGATATCGTGGAAGCCACCCGTGCCACCGACTGGGACACCGACCAAGACGGCATACCCAACTGGTTTGAGCAACTCAACGGCACCGACCCCGATGCACCCAACCACAATGCCGACGCCGATGGCGACGGCTATACCGACCTGGAAGACTACCTGAACTGGATGGCCGAACCCCACTTCGTGCTTGAGGATGACATCATCACCATCGACCTCAACAGCTATTTCGCAGGCTACAAAAATCCCGCCATCACCTTCAACACCACTGTGGAAGGTGTGGATGGCAATAGCAGCAGCGGCCAGTATACACTCACTGTGGAACCCACGGCATCCACCCCCAAGCGTTTTGTCATCGAGGTGCAGGCCACCGATGCCGACGGCTCAAGCCTGGTCCGCGCCTTCCATTTCGCCTACCCCAATGGTACCGATGGTGTGGAGACCGTGAGCACCCAGCATGACGCCACAGCTCCTTACTTCGACCTCATGGGTCGGAAGACAAGCACTCCGACCCGTGGCATCTATATCCACAATGGCCAGAAAAAAGTAGTAAGATAACCATCGCATCAACCCATCAAAACAACTACATAAAGACAATAAACAAAAACGAGAAACGATGAAAGAACTCGCAATGAAAACCAAGCTGGTGGTGCGCCCCATCGTGGGATGCCTCACTCACACCCATTTCTGGGAGGGCCCATGCCGGGCTGGCTATGCCAAGGACATGACACCAGAGGCCGAGGCCCGTGCCGCTGAGACCGCGTTCGAGGCCGCCAAACAAACCCTGCTCCAGGCCACCCCCGAGATTGAGATGCTGCCCGCCATTGACGCCCGCTACAACGAGACCTTCGTGGTGAGCCGGGAGGTGTATGCACAGATTGAGGAAGACATCGACCGTGTGGACTTCTTCCTCTGCATGAACTGGCGCATTCCGAAGCTCGAGCGCTACCGCAAACCCGTGGTCATCCTGCAGAACGGCAACGAGGGCATCGACTTCGCCGCCTACTGCCGCTCGATAGGCCTGGAGGCCCATGTGTGCATGGACGTGCAAGACCTGAACGAGATAGCCCATGTGCTATGGGTGCGCAAGGTGGTGGCCAACACCCGCGCCCTCGTGCTTACCCATGGCAGCATGCCCACGTTCGGACTGCAGAGCGTCATCCGCGACCCAGAGCTGATACGCCAGCGCTACGGCATGGAGATTGTGAAACTGCCCTTCCGCGACATCTTCAAATACATGGATGCCGTGACCGATGACGAGGCCATGCCCATCGCCGAGAAAATATTCCAAGGAGCGATGGAGACCAAGATCAGGAAAGAGTGGTTTGTGAACGACATCAAATACTACCTTGCCGCCAAACGGATGATGGACGCCTACGACTGCAACGCCTTCTCCACCGCCTGCCATGAGCTGTGCACGAGCGAGATACCCCAGCAGCGCAAGTTCACCCCCTGCACCTGCCACTCGTTGCTGAAAGACGAAGGCTATCCCAGCGGCTGCGAGGAAGACCTCAACGCCCTGCTGGCCATGACCATCATGCAGGCCGCCGGCCACCGGCCCGCCTTCATGGGCAACCCCAACATGGAGACCGACGACCTACTGCGCATCCACCATGCCGTGCCCGCCCTCTGCATGAACGGCTATGGCAAGCGCCCGCTGCGCTACAAGCTCTGGGCCTTCACCGGACAGGGCTTCGGTGGCAAGTTGCAGGTCGACTTCACCGAGAACGACGAGCAGTATGTCACCCTCGGCCGTTTCAACCCCATGGCCGACACCATCAGCATCAAGCGCGGCGAGGTGCTCAAGTCGGAATACGACGAAGTGTACTGCTCGCCCTACTACTATATCAAGATGAACGACGCCCGTGGCTTCATGCACCAGTTGGCTGGTTTCGGCCATCACCAGGTGCTCATCTTCGGTGACTACACCAAGATGCTTCACCAGATAGGCGAGGTGATGGGCTTTAAAGTGATGGAACATCTATGATATACCTGAACAACGCAGCCACCAGTTATCCCAAGCCCCCATCGGTGGTGGATGCCACCATTGGGGCCTTGCGGGCCATGCCCGCCAGTGCGCTGCGCAGTTCACTTGCCGACGACCAGCTGTTGCCCACGTTGCGCGAGCGCCTGGGCGAACTTTTCCATATTGCCGACACCAGCCGCATCTTTCTGGCCAGTGGAGCCACCGATGCCCTGAACCGCGTGATAGGAGGCCTCGACGCCCCAGCCATTGTCGCCACCGACAACCACAACAGTGTGCTGCGGCCGATATGCAACCGGAGAGGGACTTCCGGCTATCAACTCACCTCGCTCACGCCCGACCTTGAGTCGCTGCGCGAGATGCTCGACAACAACGAGCCACAGCCAGGCACGCTGTTGGTAGTGAACCACTGCTCCAACGTGACGGGCCACATCCACGACCTGGCACGGATTTGCCAACAGGCCCATGAGCATGGACTGCTGGTGCTTGCCGACGTGTCGCAGAGTGCAGGATGCATCCCTGTCGACGTCGACGGCTGGGGTATCGACCTGCTCGCCTTCACCGGGCACAAAGCCCTTATGGGTCCTCAAGGCACCGGAGGCTACTATGTGCGCGAGGGCATCGACCTGCGCCCCACTATTTTTGGCGGCACTGGCCGCGACAGCAGCATCATCACCTATGAGGACGGCAACTGGGAATACGAGGTGGGCACGCCCAACCTCCCCGGACTCTCCGGTCTCTCTGCCGGTGTGGAGTATGTGCTGCGACAAGGAGTGCACCACATCTTCGAACAAGAACGGGCCCAGGCCAACTGGCTCATCGATGTGCTGCGGGCGATTGCCGGTGTCAAGGTCTACAGTACGGGGGGCGAGGCTCAGGGGCCCGTAGTGAGTTTCAACATCAAGGGGCTGCTCCCCTCCGACGTGGGTTACATCCTGCAGAACAGCTACGGCATCACCGTGCGTACCGGCCTGCACTGTGCCCCACTCATCCATCAAGAGTTGGGAACCGCCCCGCAAGGCACGGTGCGTGCCAGCCTGTCGTACCACACCACCGACGCCCACCTGCAAGCACTTGCCGATGCCGTAGGTGAAATCAGCAAAAGCCTATGAGCATCATCCGCATCACCCCCTCGCCCGAACCCTGCGTGGAAGCAGGATGGCAGGCCTCTCAATACTATCTCGACCACCCCGTGGACCACGATTTGGTGAACGCCCTCCGTCCATTGGGCACGCTACTCGTGCTCGACAAGGTGCGACAGCCCTTCTTCAAGGTAGAGAGCCACCACTACATCATCAAAGGTCTGTTGGGCGACGACAGCATCCGCGTGGCGGTGCACCGCGACCATACCGACGAGACACAACACATCATCCAAACCATCAACGACCATGAATAGACTTGTCCTCATCCTTCCCACCCTAATGCTGGCGGTCAGCACCTGGGCAGGCGACATCATCGTACGTCCCGGAGAGAGCCTTCACGACGCCCTTCGCCAAGCCCGCGAATGGCGGCGCACGAACGATGCCCACTGCGCCGGAGGCATCAACATCGTGCTGCAAGGAGGTCAGCACCTGATGAGCGAGCCTCTGCTCATCCGTCCTGAGGACAGTGGTACGGCCACCTCACCCACCATTATCCGGGGCACCGATGGAGCCATCCTCTGTGGCGACATCCCCCAGCAGCACACCCAACTCTTCCCCAAGGAAGGCATGGAGCGCCTCATCGGTTTCGATGCCACGCGCCGCACCATCACCATCCCCACCCCGCCCAAGAGCGTGCTGCGCGAGAAAAACCTCGAGATGGTGGTACACCAACGATGGGCCATCGCCATTCTCAGGGTGAAGGAGATGCAGGTGAGGGGCGACGAGACCGACGTGACCTTCCTGGAACCTGAGAGCCGGCTGGAATTCGAGCACCCCTGGCCCCAGCCCGTCATCGGCGGCGAAAAGGGCAACAGCAGTTTCCTGTTGCGCACCACTGAGCAGCGCGACGGCATTGAGCAGCTCGTAGTGGTGAAGGGCACCGAGGAGACCCCCGTTAGGTATGTGACCTTCGAGAACGTGCAGTTTGCCAACACCTGCTGGAACAGGCCACTGCACAAGGGGCACGTCACCCTGCAGGGCGGGTTCCCCATTCTCGACGCCTACAAGTTGCAACAGGAAGGACTGCCCTGGGCCGCCACCCTTGAGAACCAAGCCTGGGTGGAGCGGCCCGTGGCTGCCGTGAGCGTAGGTTGGGCCGAGCATGTCGACTTCCGTCAATGCACGTTCACCCACCTGGCCTCCACCGCCCTCGACTACACCATCGGCATCAGCGACTGCACCATCGAGGGCAACACTTTCGCCCACATCGGTGGCACGGCTATCCTGGCAGGGTCGTTCGCCGAGCATCCGCGCGAGGTGCACCGGCCCTATGGTCATCTGGCCCGCCTCTGCCAGCGTCTCTCCATCTGCGGCAACCACATCAGCGAGGCCGCCACCGAAGACTGGGGAGCCGTGGCCATCGGCTGCGGTTATGTGCGCGACATCACCATCGACAACAACGACGTGAGCGACGTGAACTACTCCGGCATCTGCGTGGGCTGGGGATGGACACCGCTCTACACCGGTATGGAGCACAACCGCGTGACCAACAACCGCGTGACCAACTACGCCCGGCAACTCTACGACGCCGGAGGCATCTATACCCTCTCCAACCAACCCCAGTCGGTGATAGCCAACAACTATATCGGTGCTCCCGTCAAGGCGCCCTATGCCACCAACGACCGTGCCTTCCGCATCTACCTCGATGCCGAGACCGACGGCTATACCATACAGGGCAACACTACCGAGGCGGGCGCGCTGCGACGCGAGGACATCGGTGACAACCATCCCGGACCATCACTGCGGTTCGTAGAGTTGGAGAAAGAACAAATGAGAAAGAAAGAATGAAAGCGACCAACTATTATATCTACGACTTCATGGACTTCGACCCCGCGCTGTCGCGGCACGAAGCCCTATGGAAGGCCTATGCGCCAACGAAGATGGAAGAGCGTGACGGCGACATCCTTGTCACCATGCCTTTCCAGAAACAACTGGAACAAGACGACATGGCACCCGACACCGCCGTGGCACCACGCACCCATACCCTAAGGATAAGAGGCTTTGAGCACAATATCCTGCGCCTTTTCATCACTATGAACGGCGACGGGATGACGGACGACGACGAGATGATGGACTGGCATGTGCGACAAGTGCCCCTCCATCTTGAGGACAACCGCATTGTGGATGCCTGCGGCACGCTGCGCGGAGCGCTCGCTCCAGAGCCACCCATCAAGGAGCACTGGAGCGATCTGCTGCCCCCACCCCAGCCGGCACCCCTCCTCACGTTCTATCCCGATGGCGACATCGACAAGCCCATCACGCTGAGCGATGACCACTTTTCTCCGCCCCGTTACGACGCATTGCCTATCGGGTTCGTGACCGCCGGCGACCCCGCCACGGCCACGGCCGAGCGCGCCACCATCAGTTTCAAGTGCGCGCCCGACGAATGTTTCGCGGGCACCGGCGAGCGGTTCAGGAAGATGGACCTCAGCGGCCAGACCTTCCAGTTGAAGAACCAGGACGGACAGGGCGTGAACAACCGCCGCTGCTACAAGAACATCCCTTTCTACATGTCGAGCCGCATGTATGGCGTGTTCTTCCACACCAGCGACTACTGCAAACTGTCGCTGGCCGACCACTCCACCCGTTCGGTGCAGTTCATGTGCGACCGTGCCACCCTCGACGTGTTCCTCATCGGAGGCGCCACCCCTGTCGATATCCTCCATGGCTACCGCTCGCTCACCGGCTTCCCCGCCATGCCCCCGCTATGGTCGTTTGGCATCTGGATGAGCCGCATGACCTATTTCTCGGCCAAGGAGGTGGAGGACATCTGTACACGGCTTCGTCAGGAGCACTACCCTTGCGACGTGATACACCTCGACACCGGCTGGTTCAGGCAAGACTGGCTCTGCGAATGGAAATTCAACCCCGAGCGTTTCCCCGACCCCGAGGCCTTCATCCAACGGCTCGCCGAGAAAGGATTCAAGGTGTCGCTGTGGCAGTTGCCTTACGTGGCCAAGGGAGCCGAGCAACTGGAAGAAGCCCAGGCCAACCACTATATCAGCACGCTGTTGAAAGAACAAGCCGGTGAGGGCAGCAACTTCTCTGCCCTCGACTATGCCGGCACCATCGACTTCACCTATCCCGAGGCCACCAAGTGGTACCAGGGGCTGCTCAGGAACCTGCTCGAGATGGGCGTGAAATGCATCAAGACCGACTTCGGCGAGAACATCCACATGGATGCCGTATACCACGGCATGGCACCCGAGCGACTCAACAACCTCTACGCCCTGCTCTACCAGAAAGCCGCCTACGACGTGACCAAGGAGGTGACCGGCGAGGGCATCGTATGGGCCCGTGCCGCCTGGGCAGGATGCCAGCGCTATCCGCTGCACTGGGGCGGCGACAGTGCCAGTTCGTGGGACGGCATGGCCGGTTCGCTGCGCGGTGGCCTGCACTTCGGACTGAGCGGCTTTGCGTTCTGGAGTCACGACGTGCCGGGATTCCACTCCCTGCCCGACTTCATGAACTCGCCTCTCGACGAGAAGGTATATGTGAGGTGGACCCAGATGGGTGTCTTCACCTCGCACCTGCGCTATCACGGCACCTGCAAGCGCGAGCCGTGGCATTATCCCGAAATTGCCCCCATCGTGAAATGGTGGTGGCAACTGCGCTACCGCCTGCTGCCCTACATCGTGGCCCAGAGCCAAGAGGCCTGCGCTGGCGGCAAGCCCCTGCTGCAGGCCCTCATCCTGAAGCATCCCCACGACCGCCAATGCTGGCATATCGACGACGAATACTATTTCGGCGAGGAATTCCTCGTCTGTCCGGTGATGCGCAGCGACGACCGCCGCGACATCTACCTGCCCGAGGGCGAGTGGGTGGACTTCCTCACCGGTGAGCGGTGGGAAGGCGGGCGCTGGCACTACGGTGTGGAGACCCCTCTCGACCGCATGCCCCTCTTCGTTCGTCCCGGTGCCAAAATCCCCCTCTATCCTGACGATGTGGACAGCACCGACGAGATGGACCTCTCCAAACAAATCATTCTGGAAATCAACCCACAATTCAAAGGTTACCTACGATGAACACACACTACATGCAAAGTCTCGACTGGCTGATTCTCGCCGTCTATTTCGCCATCCTCATCCTGATAGGCATCTGGGCAAGTATGAAACGCAAGAAAGAGAGCAGCCTCTTTCTTGCCGAGCGCTCGCTGCGCTGGTATCACATCGGTTTCTCGATGTGGGGTACCAACGTGGGACCGTCGATGCTCATCGCGAGCGCGAGTGCGGGATTCACCACGGGCATCGTATCGGGCAACTACGCCTGGTATGCCTTCGTGTTCATCGCGCTGCTGGCCTTTGTGTTCGCTCCCCGCTACTTAGGCTCCAAGGTACAGACGCTGCCCGAGTTCATGGGCCTGCGCTTCGGACAATCCACGCGCAACATCCTGGCCTGGTATACCATCGTCACCATCATCATCTCGTGGCTGGCCCTCACCCTGTTTGCCGGTGGCATCCTCATCCGGCAGGTGTTCGACATCCCCATGTGGGCCTCGGCCCTCATCCTGCTGCTCATCTCCGCCTTCTTCACCATGCTGGGTGGCTTGAAGGCGGTGGCCTACACCAATGTCTACCAGATGATACTGCTCATCGTGGTGTCGGCCACGCTCACTATTGTCGGTCTGTCGCATGTGGGAGGCGTGGGCGCATTGCTCGAGAAAGTGCCGGCCGACTACTGGATTCTCTTCAAGCCCAACAGCGACGAGGCCTTCCCCTGGTTGCCCATCGTGCTGGGCTACCCCATCATGGGAGTATGGTTCTGGTGCACCGACCAGTCGATGGTGCAGCCCGTACTCGCCGCGCGCCATCTGCGCGAGGGACAGTTGGGCACCAATTTCACCGGATGGCTGAAGATTCTCGACGTGCCCCTCTACATCCTTCCCGGTGTCATCTGCTTCGCGCTGTATCCCACGCTC
>ONSV01000130.1 GCA_900320585.1 uncultured Prevotellaceae bacterium
GACCGAAATCGAGTGCTTGATGGGCTTCCATTCGGCCTTCTTCACCAGGGCGACGAGAGCGATGGGGATATAGGTGATCATGAAGAGCGGGAAGGTGAACATGTAGCGGATCTTCTTGCTCGTCGTGGAGTGAATCGAATCCCACTCGACGAACGTCGTGAGCACGCCCAGCAAGAACATGAACAGAATGTAGCTGAGCAGGCAGAACGAGATCGACGACAGCGACGAGGCAACCATGACGCCCGTCGACATCGCGCCCGTCAGGCCCAGCACCAAGATGATTGCGTTGAACGTGACCGAGATGATGGTGAGCAACATGGCCGGGGAAATCGTCATCAGCATGTCGTAGCATGCGAAGCGATGACCCTTCGACTGGGTGAAGATGCCCTTGACCAGGCCGCCGGCGTACTTGCCGAACACCTGGTAGAAGCCCTTTGCCCAGCGGAAGCGCTGGTTCCACGAATCGCGGAACGTGATGGGCTGCTCGTCGTAGAGCACCGCAGTCGGGCAGTACGAGATGCGCACGCCGTCGATGATGCTGTTCGTGGAGAACTCGATGTCTTCGGTGAGCAAATGCCACTTCCAGCCGCCGATCTTGTCGATGATCTCCGCGGAGATGAAGAAACCCGTGCCCGAGATGGCGCAGCTGGTGTTCAGGTTCAAGCGGGCCTGGGACAGGAACTTCGCCTCACGCAGGAACCACGTGGCGTAACCGGCGGAAATCCAGTTCGAACCGTAGTTCTTCGAGTTGCGATAGCTCGTCGAAGCCTTGGCGCCGTTGTCGAAGGTCTTGTTCATCTCGCGGAAGTAGTTCACGTCGAGCACGTTGTCGGCGTCGAACAATACGGCCATATTGAAGTCTTTCTTTTCCATTTCTATGTTTATGTTTCGCTTTCGCTCAAATACTTCCAGCAAAAATAATGCCGTTTTTCGCCGAGGGGCGTTTTCGTGGGGTGGTTATGCGGGTCGGCTGTCCATGGTGTGGGCTATCTTGTCCACGTTCATGCTCCGGGCGCTTGCGTCGAAGATGTCCTTGTAGATGCCGCCCTGCCGGTACACCTCGTCGGGCGTGCCGCCCTGCACCACACGGCCTTCCTGCAGCACGTAGATTTTGTCGGCATCGATAATCTGGCCGATGTTGTGCGAGATGATAATCACGGTGCGCCCTGCCTTGATGGCGTCGATGCTCGACTTGATTTGCTCGGTGGCGATGGCGTCGAGGCTCGCCGTGGGCTCGTCGAGGAAGATGATGGGCGGGTTCTTGATGAACATCCTGGCGATGGCGATGCGCTGCTGCTGGCCGCCACTCAACTGCAGGGCGTGGGTGTCGAATCCGTGGGGCAGTTGCATCACCTGGTCGTAGATGTAGGCTTTCTTGGCGGCTTCCACCACATCGTCGTGAGTGGCATTGGGGTAGCCATACTTGATGTTGTCTTCTATGCTGCCGTCGAAGATGTGGTTCTTCTGCAGCACCAGGCCCACGTTGTCGCGTAGCCAGTGGGTGTCCCATTCGCGCAGCTCCACTCCGTCGAGCCGTATGCTGCCCTTCCCGGGGTGGTAGAACTTGTCGAGCAGGCTCACGATGGTGCTCTTTCCCGCACCGCTCAGGCCCACCAGGGCGGTGATCTTACCGCTCTCGATGTGCATCGTCACATTGTGGAGGGCCTGCGTGCCGTTGCTGTAGGTGAAGTCCACTCCCTCGAGCTCGAAGTCGCCCCTCACCACGTCGGGGTGATGGGTGCCGGTGTCTTCCACCTCGTCCTCGGCATGCAGGATGCCGAAGAATCCCTCGGCGTAGATGAGCGCGTCGTTCATGTCGTCGTAGATGCGGTGCAACTGCCTGATGGGTGCGCTCACGTTGGCGAAGAGCATCACGTGGTACATGATTTTACCGATGGTCATTCCGGGATAGTCGATGAGCACCAGGTAGGCGGTGAGGATGATGATGAGCACCGTGCCTATCTGCTCCAAGAAACTCTTCAGACCATTGAACATATAGCTCTGCTTGCGGGTGTTCAGCTGCAGGTCGGTCATCGTGCGTTGGATGCCCGCCTGGCGGTCGGCCTCCGTCTGCTCGCGGTTGAACGACTTGATGACGGTGATGCTCTCAATGATGCCCAGGATGCCCTGGCTCACTGCCTGGTGGCCGCCGAAGATGCCCCTGCGCCCGCCTTTCATGCGGTTGGCCTGTATGTAGGTCACCCAGAAGTAGATGGGCACGATGCACAAGGCTACCAGTCCCACGTAGACATTGGCCATGAACATGAGTGCGAGGGCAAGGATGGCACTGGTGAAGAGAGGCAGTATCTCGATGAAGAAATTGTTCACGGTGTTGCTCAGGCTCATCACGCCCCGGTCGATGCGCGACTGCAGTTTGCCCGTCTCGTTGCCTTCGGATGTGAAGAACGACATGCGGAACGAGAGCATCTTCTCCACCACCCGAAGCGACAGGTCGCGACTCACGAGGATGCGCATGCGCTCGCCGTAGTAGCGCTGGAAGAAGGTGACGAGCGAGCCCACCACCTCTTTGCCCAGCAGGATGATGCTGATGGTGGTGAGGATGCGCAGCGCGCTGCTCCATTCGAACGTGGGCTGCTGGATGAGGGCGTTGATGGCGTCGACAGCGCGGTCGAGCACCACGGCGTTCACCTGTGCCATCAGCGAGCCCACGAGGGTGAGCACCAGCGTGATGCCGATAAGCCATTTGTAGGGCAGCACGAAAGGTATGATGTTCCTCAGCAGGTCTATCAGGTTCATCTTATCTCCTGGGGTGATGTTCTTGTTCTCCATATCGTGGTCGTCATTGAGTTTGTAGCAAAGTTATCATTTTTTTCCGAAAGGCACAACCTTTTTGGATGATTATTGGCCGATGGGTCCTTCTGGGGTGGTATATTCCTATTCGTGAATCTTGAATAAATAATGCCCGAAATTTTGTGGAAAATAGGAAAAAACGTAACTTTGCTGCCCAAGCGCAGAATGCTCACTGTGGCTTTCGGAGCGTTTGCCGTCACCCTTTTGATGGAAGATAGGCACAAATGTTGCTGACCAGCCGAAATTGGCCAATCTTTTTTTCACTTTCGTTTGTGATTTCATGTGAAATATGTTATATTTGTCGCAGAACGATAGTCATTTAGTAACAAATCACAACACTCTGATTTCAGAATGGCAGGTAAGAGAGAGATTGAGGAAATGAAAAAGTTTCTTTTGGAGGACGACTTTGATGCGATTACCCGACTGCTGGCGCCCAAAGAAAGAAAGTTGCTCGACGACTTGGGCATCAAGTCGTCGGAAGAGTTCCTTGGACTCTTCTCGTTGATGGGGCTGGATATAGACGAGGTCATCAGACAAGCCTTGGATGCCGACGACGGAAACCTGCCAGACGATTCACACTTCGATGAGTTCGATGACGACGATGAGGAGGGAACGGGTGTGGCAAGCGAGCTTTCCGACCTCTTCATGCCCAACAGGATGTTCCTCGACCTTGACGATGTGAGCACCTATCACCTGAGGGTAAGGCTCAACGACGCCCCTGTCAAGATCTGGCGCGAGATCAAGGTGCCCTCCGACATCACGCTCGATTTCCTCGGCCTCGTCATCATCCATACAATGGGGTGGAATGGGGCCCATCTCTACCAGTTCCACCATAAGGGCGTGCGATATGTGAGGGCCGACGACGAGCAGGATGCCAGCGTGCCCATCATCTCGCTCATGCCAGTCGACACGAGGAGTGCCGATGCTACGGCGCTCAGCGATGTGCTCAGGAAGAAGGGCGACCACATGAGGATGGAATACGACTTCGGCGACTGCTGGATGCATGAGGTATGGGTGAAGGGCATAGAGAAGTGTGACTCCGAACCCGACGATGCCCACATCGAACTGGTGAGCGGCCATGGTGCCTGTCCGCCCGACGACTGTGGTGGCGTGCATGGATATGCCGACCTGCTGAGCGTGGTGGAGAAGCCACGCAAGACCCTCGACGAGAAGGACATGCTCGAGTGGTTCGGAATGAACGACAAGCACTTCGACCCAGAGTATTTCGACCTCATCGCGACATACAGGACTCTCGACAACTATCTCGACTATGTGGACGAGGCCTTCGGCTCCAACGGCTCAGGCAATGACGGTGACGACGATGATGACGAGCAGGTGAGCTGACCGTTTGAGATAAGTAAAACGATACAATACAAGAGATTGGATTGAAATGAGAATATGTAATTATGGCCTTGTCGGCACATTGTTTGTGCTGGCAAGTTTGGTGTTCGGCCCCTCACGGACCTTTGCCAACCCTGTCTCTCCGCAGATGGCACAGCGCTATGCCCAGGATTTCATGGCTGGCTCACAGGCCAAGCGACTAAAAGGCGACCAACAACTGCACCTCGCTTTCACGCTCGACCGCGACCCTCGCAAAGCAGGGGCGCCGTCTCCCATGGTCTATGTCTTCGGCATGAGCGGCACCGACGGGTTCGTGGTGGTTGCTGGCGATGATGCGGCCAAGACCATCCTGGGATATGGCACGCAGGGCGCCGCCGACTACGATAAGATGCCCCGCAACATGCAGGTGTGGCTCAATGGCTATGCCGACGAGATAGCATGGGCACAGGCCAGTGGCATTGCGGCTCCTGCCACGCGGCTCAACGCGGGGGATACAGGCAAGGTGGATGTGCCATACCTTGTGCCTACTTTCTTCGACCAGCATGAGCCCTACAACAAGGATTGTTTCTTTGGCGATGAGTATAGCTACACGGGATGTGCGGCTACGGCGATGGCGCAGATCATGTATTATTGGGCGAAAGTGGGCTACGAAGGCAATACCTTCCGTGCCGGCTCGAAGGCTTTGAGCCGCTATACCACCAGGACCCTCCAGTATGATGTGCCCGCCCTGCCTGCCCTGGAGGAGTTCGACTGGGACCAGATCATTCCGGGTAAGCCTTACTACGACTGGCGCCATTGGCCCTGGACGGCCGAGAACGAGGCTGCCGTGGCGCAACTGCTGCGATATTGCGGACAGTCGTTGCAGATGAACTATACGCCCAATGGCTCGGGGTCGTATTCCTCCAACATCCCGGGCGCGTTCCACCATGTCTTCGGGTACGACAAGAACGTGAGGCTGATGAAGCGCGACACCGTGGAGGCCGACCGGTGGGCCCAGATCATCTACGACGAGCTGGCTGCGGGCCGCCCCGTGGCCATCAGTGGGTTCGATGAGTCGGGCGTAGGCCATGAGTTCGTCTGCGATGGTTACAAGGCCAGTACCGACATGTACCACATCAACTGGGGATGGAGCGGCTATTGCGACAACTATTTCGCGCTCGACGCCCTCGCTCCCGGGGGTACTGGCGCCGGTGGCACAGACGACGACCTGGGGGCCTTCAATGCCCACCAGGATGCTGTCATAGGCATTCAGCCTCCCGTTGACCAAAGTGAGCCTGTCGAGGCAAAGAGCACCACTTTCCTGCCATCCAAGGACATAGGCGTGCAGTCACGCTCTGCTGGGGAGTCCGACGAGGTGACTAAAGATGGCGTGACGCTCTCGGTGTGGCCGCATGGGTCGTTCAGCAATGTGTCTTACTACTATGTGTTCAAGGAGTCAACGATGTCGATAGAGGCGTCGAGCGGTGTCATCACCAAGGTGGTCTTCACCTGCTCAGCCAAGGACGACAATACCTATGGCCCCGGTTGCTTTGGTTACCCGTCATTGGGCACATTCACCTATAGCGGCAGCAAAGGCACCTGGGAGGGATACGCCAAGCAGTTTTTCATCTCTGCCGTGAAAGACCATGTGAGGATGACCAAGATAGAGGTGACCATTGAGCCCGACCCCGTGACCATCTTGTTGGGCGATGCCAACGGCGACGGCCTCATCAATGTCTCCGATGTGACGGCGGTCATCCGCTATGTGCTGGGTGATGTTCCCGAACAGTTCCTCTTCGCTAATGCCGATGTCCATGCAGATGGATACATCAATATGTCCGACGTCACTTCCATCATCAATATCATTCTCGGTAAGCCAAACGATTAGTCGTGTCATGAACCTTGTCATCTTGTTCGCTGTAGTGGCCAGCCTGGCATTAGGGTGTGTGTTGGGTTTCCTCTATGCAAGATATTTGTCGGCAGAGGAGAAAACCCGCCTGCTCTCTCGCCGCGACGTGCTCGAGTCGAAAACCCAGGAACTGCGGCGGCGACTCGACGAGCAGGCTGCCTCGATGGAAAACCAGAAAGACGAGATACGCAGCCAGATGGAGTCGCAGATGAGGCAACTGAGAGAGCAGGCCGAACGGCAAAGGGAGGAACTGCGCCAGACCTACCAGCAACAACTCTCCCAACTGCAGTCCATGCAGGAGTCGCAGATGGAGCGGCAGTCGTCGCTCATCAAGGAGCAGATCAATTCGGCATCCGAGGAGATACTCAAGAAACGGTCCGACGAGTTGTCGGCCTCCAACAGCGACCAGCTCTCTGCCATCCTCTCTCCCTTGCAGGAACATCTGAGGCTCATGCGAGAGGCCGTGGAGAGGAGCGACCGCGAGCATACCACCAGTATGGAGCGCCTCGACGCGTCGATCAAGGCCAATCTCGAACAGGCGCGTGAGGTGGGCGAGCGTGCCGACCGGCTGGCACAGGCGCTCACGGCCGAGAACAAGACGCAGGGCGACTTTGGTGAGTTGCGCCTGCACACCTTGCTCGAGAACATGGGCTTTGAGAAAGGGGTGCAGTATGAGGAGCAGGTGATGCTGCGCGATGCCGAGGGCAGGGTGGTGAGCGAGGAGATGGGGAAGAAAATGATTCCCGACGTCATCCTGCACTTTCCCGACAAGCGCGACGTGATCATCGACTCAAAGATGTCGATGAAGGCTTTTGTCGACTATCACCAGGCCGACACCGCGCCGATGCGGGAAGGGGCGCTCCGCCGGCACCTCACCTCGGTGAGGGGACACGTCAAGGAACTGGCCCACAAGAACTATAGCCAGTATCTATCGAGTGGCAGACAGAAACCCGACTTCGTGGTGATGTATGTATATAACGAGGGTGCCTTGCAACTGGCTCTCTCACACGACCCATCGCTCTATCGCGATGCCTATGAGCAGGGGGTGATTATTGCCGGGAGCCAGAATATGTATATGATGTTGCGGGTGCTCGAGATGATGTGGCGGCAGGTGCGACAGGCCGAGAACCAGGAGGAAATCATGAAGACGGCCAATGAACTGGTGAGCCGCGTACAACTTTTCTATGAGCGGTTCATGGGCGCTGACGAGCAGTTGCGCCGCACCAAGGAGGCTTTCGACAAACTGAAGACTTCCACATCGCCCACAGGCGCCGGTATCGTGACGGCGGCCAACAAGCTCCTGGGCTATGGGGCGAAAGAGAATCCGAAGCGCCGTTACCGTCTCCCGCAGTCCTCCGACAGCACGGAGGAGACGCCCTGACATCTTCC
>ONSV01000056.1 GCA_900320585.1 uncultured Prevotellaceae bacterium
AAGCCTGCGCCATGACCGCCGCACGTCGCAGCAGCAACAGGTGAACAACGGACTCTCCGACTACCTGATAGAACTCGACAGTGCCAAGTTGGCCCGTATCCTCATCGAAGGGTATGAGAAAGAGCAGTGGGACGGGTTCTCCGACGACCGCTACCTGCTGAAGCCCCTCTACAACCTTTTCTTCACGCGCGATGCCTCATCGTCGATCTACAACCGCGTACTCATCAACTCGATGAGTTTTGAGGTGCGAGAGCGCGAGACGTTGCTCTACGACGCCATCTTCCGCGATTTCTTCCATGCTGACATGCTGAATGCCGCCTCATGGAACCCCATGGCCCGTACCGAGGGTGGCGACATCCACATCGCCTCGCCCGACCTGCTCTGCATCGGCGAGGGCATACGCACCAACGCGAAGGGCATCGAATATCTGGCGCAGACCTTCGCCCATGAGCGCGACCATTTCAACATCCTGGTGCAGGAGATGCCCACCGACCCCGACTCGTTCATCCATCTCGACATGGTGTTCACCTTCCTCTCACAGCACCATTGCATGGTGTTTGAGCCGATGCTGAAAAAAGAGGGATTCTTCGCCAACAAGGCCACGACGCTGATACGCATACACAACGGCAAGGTGACCTATCATCAGGTACGCGATATCCTCAGCGGACTGCGCATGCTGGGATGGGACGTTGTGCCTGTAATCTGCGGTGGCAGCGACTCATGGGTACAGCTGCGCGAGCAATGGCACAGCGGCGCCAACTTCTTCGCCTTGGGCGAGGGAAAAGTGATGGGCTACCAGCGCAACACCCACACCATCGATGCCCTCGACAGGGCCGGGTTCGCCGTACTCAACGCCGAGGACATCGTGAGCGGCAAGGTAGACATGAAGGACTACGACTCGTTTGTGGCCGCCTTCCCGGGTTCGGAGCTGCCAAGAGCCGGCGGTGGCGCAAGGTGCATGACCATGCCCATCCTTCGCGATTGAGAAAGGTGGTTATTCTGACTGATAACAAGAGGATGTGTCGAACAATAGTTAGTATTGAAGTGGCACATCCTCTTTTTGTATATGACCTTTTTCCCGAAAAATTTGATAAGCTAAGCATTAGATTCAGTAGAGAAGTACAGGAATACTACCGCCAACAAAGCCTACAACGAGTCGGTAGATATTGATACGTTCGACAAGATGTGGAACACACCCATTGAATCGTGTCAGCGACTATTTGTCGTTGTGAAAAGACGTTGAATCCTTCGCAGCGATTCATTCGCCGACGAATTATTCGTATCCAAAAAAAATCGTGTTTTGTTTGCATATCCTATCCATTTGCATTATATTTGCATGAGATAGACGACAAACAAAGAATCAAGCACGATATGACCGTATTCCCCTGCGCAAAAATCAACCTGGGCTTAAACGTCGTGTCAAAACGACCCGACGGCTACCACAACCTGGAGACCGTGTTCTACCCCATCCCCCTATACGATGCGCTCTCGGTGCACAAGATGGACCACCACTTCCCCAGCGAGCGACGCTGCGACATCAAGACTACAGGCATCGACATCGACAGCGACGACGAGCACAACCTGGTAGTGAGGGCATATAACCTACTGGACAAGGATTTCCGCTTGCCACGGATTCATGCCCACTTGCACAAACGCATCCCCTCCCAGGCAGGATTAGGTGGCGGTTCGAGCGACGCTGCCTACATGATCAGGCTGCTCGACGAGGAATACCATCTGAACATCGGCAATGCCGAGATGGAGCGTTATGCCGCACAGTTGGGAGCCGACTGCGCCTTCTTCATCACCTCGGAACCCGCCTTTGCCACGGGCATCGGCGACATACTCGAGCCAGCCGACGGCGAGTACGGCAATCTGGCAGGCTACCACCTGGCACTGGTGAAACCCGACATCGCCGTCTCGACCCGCGAGGCCTATGCCAACATACACCCCCACCAACCCGCCAAATGCTGCCGCGAGATCGTATGCCAGCCCATCAGCACCTGGCGTGACGAACTGGTGAACGATTTCGAGGCACCCATCATCGCCCTGTACCCCCGCATAGGCGAGATCAAGGACCGACTCTATGCCGATGGTGCCCTCTACGCCCAGATGACAGGCAGCGGCAGCGCTGTCTTCGGTATCTTCGCCGATCAACCCTCAGGCATCGCCGAGGAGTTTGGTGACTGCTTTACCGCCGTCATGGAACTCTAATCCATCAGGAACGTCATGGAACTCTAACCCATTAGGAACGTCATGGAACTCTAACCCATCATGAAATGGACAACCAAAGAGAACTCTTCCCCGTGGTAGACGAGGACGGCAATGTGACAGGAAGCATCAGCCGTAGACATGCCCATGACGGCACCAAGATACTTCATCCGGTGGTGCACCTTCACCTGTTCAACAGCGAAGGCCAGCTCTTCTTGCAGGAACGTCCACAATGGAAGGACATACAACCCGGCAAATGGGACACGGCCACAGGCGGACACGTGGACTATGGCGAGGAGGTGACCGACGCATTGACTCGTGAGGTGCGCGAAGAGCTTGGAGTGACTGGCTTCACACCCGAATATCTTGGCAAATACATCTTCGAGAGCAAACGCGAGCGCGAGTTGGTGTATGTATACAAGACCGTCTACGACGGAGAGGTGTGCCCCAATCCCGACGAACTGGCCGGTGGCCGCTTCTTCAGTCGCAACGAGATACTGGAAAAGATAGGAAAAGAATTCTTCACCCCTAATTTTGAGGAAGAATACATTAAAATATTTGGCAACGCATGATTTTGGCACGATGTTTGAATGATGAACATTGAGTGTTATTAATAGATATTGAGTATTATTTTTTTAAGGTAAACAAGAAAATGACAAGCCAATTTTCACCCAAAGTGTCAGAAATCCTCTCCTATAGCAGGGAAGAGGCCACAAGGCTTGCCTGTAGTTGGGTAGGGCCGGAGCATCTGCTCATGGGTATACTTCGCGACCGTGCCAATGAGGTGCACGCGTTGTTCGAGCGCATGCACATCGACGTCCAGACGGTGAAAGAAGAACTGGAGTCGATTGCGAAGACCAATGAATATGGCCGTCCCGTCAACACCCGTGAATTGGTATTGAACGACAAAGCAAGCAACATTCTGAAACTGGCAGTTCTTGAGGCCCGTCTGCAGCGCACCAGCACCGTAGACGTGCGACACCTGCTGCTTGCCATTCTCCACGACCAGGTGGACAATGGTGCCAAGAAAGTATTGGAGGACAACAACATGAATTACGAAGACGCACTGACATATTTCCAGCAGATGGCCAACCAGCCACAGGACGGTCTGGGCATTCCCGACGACACCGAGGACGATGACGACGGCATGCCCCTTGACAACCATGGTGGTGGCAATGGCGGAGGAACCGCCACACAGACCCGCAAGCCTGCGGGCAAGACCCCTGTACTCGATAATTTCTCGACCGACCTGACCAAGGCCGCCTCAGAGGGCAAGCTCGATCCCGTTGTGGGCCGAGAGCATGAGATGCAGCGTGTGATGGAGATTCTCTGCCGCCGCAAGAAGAACAACCCCATCCTCATCGGAGAGCCCGGTGTGGGCAAGAGCGCCATTGTGGAAGGGCTTGCCCAGCTCATCGTGAAGCACCACACCTCGCCGATACTCTTCAACAAGCGCCTTGTGAGCCTTGACCTTACATCGGTGGTGGCAGGAACGAAATACAGAGGCCAGTTCGAGGAACGTATCAAGGCCCTTATCAAGGAGTTGGAGGAGAGTCCCGACATCATCGTGTTCATCGACGAGGTGCACACCATCATTGGCGCCGGCTCGACACCAGGTTCGATGGATGCCGCCAACATCCTGAAGCCCGCCCTCGCCCGTGGCACCATCCAGTGCATCGGCGCCACCACGCTCGACGAGTACCGCAACAGCATTGAGAAAGACGGTGCCCTTGAGCGTAGGTTCCAGAAAGTGATGGTAGAGCCCACCAACCGTGAGGAGACCCTTCAGATTCTGGAGAACATCAAGGACCGCTACGAGCAGCACCACCATGTGAACTATACCGAGGATGCCATCGCATCGTGTGTGAAGCTCACCGAGCGTTACGTCACCGACCGTGCATTCCCCGACAAGGCCATCGACGCCATGGACGAGGTGGGAGCCCGTGTGCATCTGCAGCACGCCCAGATACCTCCCGAGATCGTGGCCAAGGAGAAAGAGATAGAAGAACTGAAGACGAAGAAGCGCAATGCCGTGCAGAACCAGAACTACGAGTTGGCTGCCAGCTACCGTGACCAGCAGAGCCAGTTGCAGGAGGAGTTGCGCCAGCTCAACGAAGCCTGGAGCAACGGCACCAACGAGGAGCGTGAGACCGTGACCGAGAAAGAGGTGGCCGACGTGGTTTCGATGATAACCGGCGTGCCCGTTCAGCGCATGGCCGAGGCCGAGGGTGCCCGTCTTCGCACGATGGGCGACGAGCTGAAGAAGGCCGTGATAGCCCAGGATGCCGCCATAGAGAAGATGGTGAAAGCCATCCAGCGCAACCGGGTGGGTCTGAAAGACCCCAATCACCCCATTGGCGTGTTCATGTTCCTCGGTCCGACTGGTGTGGGCAAGACCTACCTGGCCAAGAAACTCGCCGAATATATGTTTGGCAGTGCCGACGACCTAATCCGCATCGACATGAGCGAATATACCGAGAGCTTTAACGTGTCGCGCCTTGTGGGTGCGCCTCCGGGATATGTGGGATATGAGGAAGGCGGCCAACTGACCGAGAAGGTGCGTCGTCACCCCTACTCCATCGTGTTGCTCGACGAGATAGAGAAAGCCCATGGCAACGTGTTCAACCTGTTGCTGCAGGTGCTTGACGAGGGCCGCCTTACCGATGGCAACGGCAGGCTGATTGACTTCCGCAACACCGTGATCATCATGACCTCGAATGCCGGTACCCGCCAACTGAAGGAGTTTGGCCGTGGCGTGGGATTCAACTCCACAGGCACACTCGGACTGAGCATCAACGAGAGCGACAAGGAGCATGCCCGCTCTATCATCCAGAAGAGCTTGAGCAAGCAGTTTGCCCCGGAGTTTCTCAACCGTCTCGACGAGATCATCACCTTCGACCAACTCGACATGGAGGCCATCAAGAAGATTATCGACATCGAGCTCCGCGGACTGGTGAGCCGTGTGGAGAACATGGGTTACCACATCGAGATCAGCGATGCTGCGAAGGAGTTTGTCGCCACGAAAGGCTACGACGTGCAGTTTGGCGCCCGCCCGCTGAAACGCGCCATCCAGAACTACATCGAGGACGGCCTTTGCGAGCGTATCCTTGGCGGAGAGGTGAAATCGGGCGATACCATCAAGATTGGGAAGAACCCCGACGCCGAAGCCCTTACATTTGAATAAACCACACGACGGCATGAGGTTGGACACCTCATGCCGTCGTCCTTAACAACAATATCATGACCTTAGAATTCATTCTCCGTCTGTTTGCCGCCGCCGTCATGGGTGGCATTATCGGTATGGAGCGCGGCTACCGTGCCAAGGAAGCCGGATTCCGCACCCATTTTCTCGTGGCACTTGGCAGTGCTTTGTTTATGATTATCTCGCAGTTTGGTTTCGAGACCGTACTCAGCCTGCCCTACAACATCCGTCTCGACCCCTCACGTGTAGCTGCCCAAGTGGTGAGTGGCATCGGTTTCATCGGTGCCGGTACCATCATCTTCCAGAAACACGTGGTGCGCGGACTGACCACTGCCGCCGGACTTTGGGTGACCGCCGCCATCGGTATGACCTGTGGCTCCGGACTTTACGTGCTGGCAGGCGCCACCACGCTGCTGGTGTTGCTGTGTCTGGAGACCCTCAACCTGATTATGCACCACTTTGGCACTCGCAACATCGTCATCACCTTCTCCTCGCCCAGCATCAATGACGTGCGCGACGTACTCGACCATTTCCGCAAGGACGGAATGAAAATCGACAACTATAACATGCGCGAGGTGCAGAAAGACGGAACGACACTTTTCTCGGTGACCACCGACGTCATCGTGAAACGCGACAAATATGAGCAACGAGTGCTTTCCATCATGGAAGAACTCAATGGCGTGCAGATAGAGAGCATAGAATAAAAAAAAGCCATGAATAATGGCATCTCCAATGGGCTATAGACCAAATTCTCTATAGCCCGCATCATTCACGGCATAGGGACATAGGGGGGATGGATCAGCGCAACTCGAACAGTTGCACGAACCCTGTCATCATGAAAACCTTCTTGATGTCGTCGCTGATATGCTCGACAATCACTTTTCCACCTTTGGCGGCCACCTCCTTGCGGATGGCAAGGAAAAGGCGCAAGCCGGAACTGCTGATATACTGCAGTTGCTCGCAATCCAAGACAATCTCCTTGTCGGCATTCTCCAACAATGGCAGAATCTCCTGTTGCGCCTTGACGGCAGATGGAGTATCGAGACGTCCACTGATAACAGCGGTCAAGCCACCCTCATGCTCTTTAATTTCCCAATTCATTTCTTTTCGTTTAGTCGGTTTTAAAAGCATGCCCTCCTCCCGGGAGGGCATGCCTAAAGGATATTTGGAAAAAGTATGATTACTTAATCAAAGCCTTACGTGCAGCGTCGATCTTCTCCTTCGACTCAGCCAACTGCTTCTTCAGGTCGTTGAGGTCCATGGCATTGAGCGACTCCAGGGAAGCGAGAGCATCGGCCACGGGCTTGATCTCAGGATCATAATCGATGAGGCGGTTCACTGCATCGAGAATGAGGACGATACGGAAGGTAACGTCGGAAGCAGCCTTGTCGTCGAACACGCTGAGGAACTTATCTGAGTTCTGGTTGATTACATAGAGTTGCTCAACCAAAGCAGCAGAAGCAATCTGCCAGAAGTAGTTGATACGGCCATTCTCGTTCATAGCGTCGTAAAGAGCCGATGTGCTCTCGAAGATGCTGTTGGCATTATCGAGCACCTTGAACGAAGGATCGTTGATGTCGGCAGTGAGTTTGGCAATAGCCTTGTCGTATTCATCGGTAGGCATCTCATAGAGTGATGCAATTTTCCTATCAACTGAAAGTGCGCTGAGGATACGGTATTTCTCAGCAAGAGTGGAAACCTCGTCGGCCACAGCGGGGGCGAGCAGATAATCAGGTTTTACCTGCTTTTCCTCTTTGGTCAAAGCGAATTCTGTGCCTTCCTGTACGAATGGGAACTGCTTGAGCTGACCAATATCATTGGCGATGCTGTCGATATGCATTTTGATGCTGGCCTCAATCTGCTCCTGCTCAAAGGTTTTCTCTGCCTCTGGAGCGGCTGCGTTCTGATCGGTGCCCTTACCGCCACATGCTGCCAAAGCGATGGCTACAAAACCAATAGCTAAATAAGATAATTTCTTCATTTTTGATTTTTGTTTATTAGTTAATTAATTGATTATGTATAGATTTCCAATAGATTAAACTCATGAAGAGGGCAACATTTCCCTATCCAACTGCAAAAATAGAAAAACTTTTAAGATAATCATCATTCTTTTATTTCTTTTTTTCAAAAAAAAACATAAACGCTCAATGATTCTCTTTCCTGACGTACCGTCCGGGGCAATCTGTGAGGAGCAACAAGGCCGCAATGACACTCATGAGCATCAGAACAGACAAATTGAACCACAAAGTGGGAATATGCCACGACCCAAGGATTTTCTCGCTGCTGTAGAACGGCGCCCTGCCAATGCGGCTATTAGGTGTAAGGAATATTTGCCCTGTCCGGGGCACGACATAGTTATCGATCACCTCATACATATGCAGCTGGTCGGCACCAATCACGCAGTCCTCGAGTTTCAGGTTATGGTTGTCGCGCTTGAGTTGCATAAGTGCCTCCTTACCATTGTTACGGATAAACTCCTGCACCTTCTTGTCGGCCTTCAACGTGATAAGGTTGCTCCGTTTCGAGAGGATTTTCTCGGCCTCCTTCATATAGTTGCGTAGCGACTCATACGACCAGTCGCCATGATAATCCTCCATTTCGCAGTATGCCGTCACGGCAGGCAAGTTGGTCTTGATGACCTCCAGGTGCCCAGCCTTCTCCTCTTTTCCAGTTTTCTTCTCGTTCTCCAAAGTTTCCAACTGCGACTGCAGTTCGTAGAGCAATCCCATGTTATAGTATTGCGTCTCGTATTTCTCCTTGTCGGTGTCGAAGAAACGATTCTCGTAGGCATTATCGGTGAACGACGTGACTGCAAGAGCCTCGTAGGACCATCTTGAGGGAATCAGGTCGCCAATAAGAGGCACGTTGCCCGTAGTGCTCTTGGGTGCGAGGTCGTTGAAACTCACCACCAGTCCACAGAGCAGGATTTGCGGTATGAGCAACAGGGGGATGCAGATGTATATGGCCACCACCGAGTTGAGGCATTGCGACAGGAGCAGTCCGGTGAGGCCTGCCAGCAAGGCCGTGACGAACAAGATGCCCCACCAGGTGAAGAACATGCCATGGATGCCCATGATGGTGTTGCCCACGATGATGAAAAGGAACGTCTGGACGAGAGAAACGCCTGCCATATATACGATTTTCGACCATATATAGCTATGGTATGACAAGTTGAGGAACTTCTCACGCTTGAGCAGCGCACGGTCTTTGATGATTTCCTCGGCGCTTCCACTCATGCCCGTGAACGTGGCCACGATGACAGCCATGAAGAAATAGCTCACCATGTTCTTGTTGTCCATCACCGTATATCCCTCTGGAGGAGAGAAGCGGGTGAGCAGCGCGCAGATGACCGCCAGCAACGGCGCCACCGACAAGGTAATGGCCAAATACTGGACGTTGGTGATTTTCGTCTTGATATTACGCGTCAGGAAGATGGCAAACTGCTTGAGCGCTCCCGGTTTCTTCTGGTCGGAAAGCGGCACAGCGAACTTCTCTGGGGCAGCCATTTCGTCACGGCTGTTCAGGTAGAGCTCATGCCAGCCCTGCGGCGACATCTTCCTCTCGTCGGACTGCTCGCCACTGTTGTTGAGCGCCTTCTCGTCGATGATATTGAGCACGATCTCAGGATTGACGTTGCCACAAGTAGGACAGGCGCTGGTCTCGGCGTCGGCATAGTTGGCGGCCTCCTTGAAATAGGTGATGGCATCGATAGGATTTCCGTCGAACACAGGATAACCACCTTTGTCGAGCAGCCAGAGCCGGTCGAAAAGCTTATAGACATCGCTTGAAGGTTGGTGGATATTCACAACGATGAGTTTCCCCTTTATGGTCTGTTCCTTCAGCAGGAGAATCACCTTCTCGGTATCAGCCGACGACAATCCCGAGGTTGGCTCATCGAGGAAGAGGACGGCAGGTTCGCGTATCAGCTCAAGGGCGATATTCAACCGTTTCCGCTGTCCACCCGAGATGAACTTGTTGATAGCCGACCCCACTTTCAGATCCTTGGCGGCATTGAGCCCCAGGTCGGTAAGTGTCTTTGTCACCCGCCGGTCGATCTCGCTATCCGACAACCCGTCGAAACAGAGGCGTGCCGTGAACCACAAGTTCTGATAGACCGTGAGTTCCTCGATCAGCAGGTCATCCTGTGGCACATAGCCGATGAGGTTGGTAGCCTCGGGCTCTGAGATATCGTGCCCATTGATGGTAATCCGGCCCTGTTGGGGCTTGAGCGTGCCGTTGAGCAGCGAGAGCAGTGTGGTCTTACCTGTTCCCGAACCACCCATAATGGCCAGCAACTCTCCGTTTCGGAGCGTGAAGCTCAGGTTGTGCATGCCATTGTCGCTGTTTGGGAACCTGAAGTTGATGTCACGGCCGCAAAACTCCACTTTCTCAGCCTTTTGGCTCTCCTTATCGTATGTGCTGATGATATAGGAATAGTAAACCGGCTTTCCACCACTGTTTTTCAGCACGCTGCTCTGTTGCCACACCTGGTATACGCCAGCGAGGACGGGCACGTCGTTGAGCGTCACGATGTCGTCGCCATTGTAGGTAAAGACAAGGAGTCCCGACTCGCTATCGAGCAAAGTCTTGATGACACCCTCGAACCCTTCGACCTGATGCAGCCGCACATGCTCTGACGGGCGGTTGGCCACATAGTCGGCAAAGTCGGCGAACTGCGAATCAGGAATGTGGAACTGTGCCGCCATCGTAGAGAACATGCCATCGGCCTTCGCCCCATGGCTGCCGCAGAACTCCATGACCCTGAGCAAGAGCAATGCCTCCTCGGTCTTCTGTATCTTTCCATGCAAAGACGAGCAGATGTAGGTGACCGTCTGCTCGCTGTCGAGGTCGTCGGTCATCTCATACGCCATTCGCATGTCGCTGTAGAGATTGATATAGAGGTCGGTGTTGCGGATACCGAAATGCCGGTGCAGATAGTTGACGAGCATTTTCTTTGCCCGCTCCTCGTCTACCTGCTCCACTTTCCCGAACAGGGCAAAAAGGCTGATAAAACTGGAGAGTATGATGTCTGTCATCTTCTAACTGTCTTTGGTTAGTTTCTTTCTCAGTGTCAGTACGTTCATTCCTTCGATGCGCTCATAGTTGATGCTGTCCATAATCTGCCTCACGAGATGGATACCCAGTCCGCCGATATGCCGCTCTTCGGCCGACAGTGTGGTGTCGATGTCCTCCTGGGTTGTGGGGTCGAAAGGTTTCCCCCAGTCGCTGATGATGAACTTGAGGCGTATGTCATCGGCCTTGGCCTCGATTTTGATGTCACCCACCGTTCCGGTGGGGTAGGCATAACTCATCACATTGACAACAGCCTCCTCGATGGCCAGGTTCATGCTCATGACGGTGCTCATGTCGAATTCCAACTCCTCGCACACCTCGTCGACGAAAGCGGCGAGCTGAGGTACCTGCTCCACATCGTTGGTGAGGTTGAGTGTACGAGAAAGCCTTGAGTCGTCGGACATCATTTTGCAGTATTGAACGGCAAGCATGGTCATGTCGTCGAACTGGTCGGCATCGCCTACGAACTGTTTCACGGCATGCTCAATTTGTTCGATGAGCTTCTGGGGATGTTGGCCTGCCTGGCGGGCCACCTCAATCATCCTTTCTTCCTGGAATTGCTCAAATTTCAAGTTCTCGGCCTCTGTCACACCATCGGTATAGAGAAATACCGTGGTAGGTGGCTTGAGGATGACTTCCTGCATGCTGAATTTCCAATTTCCCATCACTCCAAGCGGCAGGTTAGGGTCGCATGGGAGCATGACAACACCCTCGTCGTTGACGAGCAATGGAGCGTTGTGTCCGGCGTTGCAATATCTCATCCTGCCCGTGGGCAGGTCGATCACACCGATGAACATGGTGACAAACATATTGGAGTCGTTATCCTCCACCATCTGTTCGTTGATTCCACTAATGATTTTCGCAGGATTGCTCTCATGGGCCGAAGCCGTATGGAACAAAGCCCTGGTAACCATCATGACCATTGATGCCGGAATGCCCTTGCCCGACACATCGCCCACACAGAAATACAGTTTTTCGTCGCGTATGAGGTAGTCGTAGAGATCGCCCCCCACCTCCTTGGCAGGAGAGAGCTGGGCGAAGACATCGAGGTCGGTGCGGTCGGGGAATGCGGGGAAGCGCTTGGGCAGCATCGACATCTGGATGTTTCGAGCGATCATCAATTCGCCCTCTATACGTCCTTTCTCCTCGTTAGAGTTCTTGATTTGCTCTATCTGGGCGATGAGCGACTGTTGCATGAATGACAGCGAATTATGGAGTCTGAACATCTCGTCCCTTGACTTGATGACAGGGAGAGGTGTGTCGAGATTTCCCTTTGCTATCTCATCGGCAGAGTCGGCAAACTTGCTCAGCGGTTTGATCATCTTATGTATGTTTCTTCTACAGACCAAGGCCACTATCAGCAGTCCAAGAATCAGGACTATGAGGATTCCGACAATGAAATAATTCACCGGTGCGATGATATCACGAAGAGGCACGAAAATACCTATCATCCATCCCGTGTGCAGGATAGGAACAACGAAAAGGAAGTTGATTTTTCCATCACCGTCGGTATATATAACTAAATCCTGGTCGCCGTCAAAAATTTCCTTCTCGAGATGAGATTGTTGTTTAGCCCCTTTCCTCTTGAAATAATCCTGCAAAGTCTCTATGCCCTTGAAATCCCTGTCGGGATGAACGGCAAGGGCACCCGTCTTTGTGGTAATGAAACTCCTACAATGCCCCACATTATCACCACCAAACCCATCATAAAACCGACTATTGTAAAGGCTGTCGATCATATCGGCCTGCTTGGTGAGCCAGCCAAGAGAGATATCGGCCGTCTGTACGGCATACATCTCACCCTTAGAATTGATGATTGGCATGGAATAGGTAATCATGAGCACTTCGCCACCACCCTTGTCCACATAGGGATCGGTCCAGATACCCTTGCCCTCATCGAGGGGCTTGATGAACCATTCCTGGTGTGTATAGTCATAATCCGCAGAAGTCAATTGCTTGGTATGGATGCCCGTGCCGTCGTTATAGGCATAGGGAGCGAAAAACCTGCCTTTGTATGGTCCAACTTCAGGATTGACAGCTACGGCAGCACCCACGATGTTGGGATTCAAGTTGAGCAAGTGCTCAATGGCAAAATATTCGTTCTCCTGGCCATTAATGCTCTCTTCTGCCTCGGTAATATTATTCGACACAGCTATCTCGACTGCCGTGAAAACATTGTTGATTTTCTCGCCAGCCAAATCCATCCCACTCCAGTAGAAAGCAGAAAGCACCACGAATCCTATGGTCCAGATAACGGCCAGAAACAGAGCTGCAAGTACGAGCGAGATAAGAAACAATCTGCCCACTATACGCCAAGTGAGGCGTACAGCAAAGGACTGTGAGGGTCGAAACAATCTGGGCAGTTCCATGAAAATAGGGTATAATACCTTGCAAATTTAACAATAAAATGCGAAACGGCAAGAAGTTATCCATTTTTTTCGGCCACTCGGCCTAATCGTCATTCCAATTAAGAGGAATCGGTCAAGATACACCGAGGAAAAGGATGAGAAAAAGGCGGATGGGCAACCCATCCGCCTTGATGTAGTAAAACGTCTTATTCTTATTTGTCGAGCAAGATGTTCATCATCTCCACGGCAGCCTTGGCCACGGAAGTGCCAGGGCCGAAGATGGCGGCCACGCCAGCCTTGTAGAGGAAGTCGTAGTCCTGAGCGGGGATCACGCCACCAGCGATGACCATGATATCCTCGCGGCCCAGTTTCTTGAGTTCCTCAATGAGTTGTGGGATGAGGGTCTTGTGACCAGCTGCGAGCGACGAGGCGCCCACGATGTGCACGTCGTTCTCCACAGCCTCACGTGCGGCCTCTGCAGGAGTCTGGAAGAGCGGTCCCATATCCACGTCGAAGCCACAGTCGGCATAGCCGGTGGCCACCACCTTGGCGCCACGGTCGTGTCCGTCCTGGCCCATCTTTGCCACGAAGATACGTGGGCGACGTCCCTCTTTCTTGGCGAACTCCTCGGTAAGCTGACAAGCTTTCTCGAAGTCGGAATCGTTTTTGCTTTCTGCTGAATACACGCCTGAAATAGTTCTAATGATTGCTTTATAACGGCCTACGATTTCCTCGCAAGCATCACTGATCTCACCCAGCGTACAGCGCAGTTGTGCAGCCTTCACGGCGAGGTCGAGCAGGTTGTCCTTGCTCTTGCGTCCCTCCTTGAAGTCGCGCACGCACTCGGTGATTGCCTTGAGTGCAGCCTGGCAAGCAGCCTCGTCGCGAGAGCCCCTGACTTGGGCGAGCGACTCCTCTTGCTGTTTGCGCACAGCGGTATTGTCGACCTCGAGGATATCGATGGGGTCCTCATGGTCGAGACGATACTTGTTGGTACCCACGATGGTCTGCACACCCGAGTCGATGCGAGCCTGTGTACGTGCGGCAGCCTCCTCGATACGCATCTTTGGCAGACCGGTCTCGATGGCCTTTGCCATACCGCCCAGTTTCTCAATCTCCTGGATATGCTCCCAAGCCTTGTGAACCAGTTCGTTGGTGAGAGTCTCCACGTAATATGAGCCGGCCCACGGGTCGATTTGCTTGCACACTTTGGTCTCGTTCTGGATATAGATCTGGGTGTTACGGGCGATACGTGCAGAGAAGTCGGTGGGCAGTGCGATAGCCTCGTCGAGGGCGTTGGTGTGCAGCGACTGTGTATGTCCGAGCACGGCGGCCATGGCCTCGATACAAGTACGTCCCACGTTGTTGAACGGGTCTTGCTCGGTGAGCGACCAACCAGAGGTCTGCGAGTGGGTACGGAGAGCAAGCGACTTCGGGTTCTTCGCACCGAAGCTCTTTACGATCTTTGCCCACAGGAGTCGTCCGGCCCTCATCTTGGCAATCTCCATGAAGTGGTTCATGCCAATAGCCCAGAAGAACGAGAGGCGGGGAGCGAAGGCGTCGACGTCGATGCCAGCGTTCACACCGGTGCGGATATAGTCCATACCATCGGCCAGGGTGTATGCCAACTCGATATCGGCGGTGGCACCAGCCTCCTGCATGTGGTATCCGGAGATGGAGATGGAGTTGAACTTCGGCATCTTCTGTGAGGTGAACTCAAAGATGTCGGCGATAATCTTCATCGAGAATGCGGGAGGATAGATGTAGGTGTTGCGCACCATGAACTCCTTGAGGATATCGTTCTGGATTGTACCGGCCATCTCCTCGAGCTTTGCGCCCTGCTCCAGACCTGCCACGATATAGAAAGCCAGGATAGGCAGCACGGCACCATTCATGGTCATCGAGACCGACATTTTGTTGAGGGGGATGCCCGAGAAGAGCACCTTCATGTTCTCCTCGTTGCAGATTGACACGCCTGCCTTACCCACATCGCCCACCACGCGGGCATTGTCGGGATCGTATCCACGGTGAGTGGGGAGGTCGAAGGCCACGGAGAGACCTTTCTGTCCGGAAGCCAGGTTACGGCGGTAGAATGCATTCGACTCCTCGGCGGTGGAGAATCCTGCATATTGGCGGATGGTCCAAGGACGGAAGGGATACATCATGGAATACGGGCCACGGAGATATGGCGGGATACCTGCAGTGAAGTCGAGGTGCTCCATGCCCTCCAGGTCTTCCTTGGTGTAAACCGGCTTCACCTCGATGTGCTCGGGTGTCTTCCAGTTGTAGTCAATGCCGTTGGCTTGTTGCCACTCAGCACCATTTTGCGGCTGAATGCCAGCATAAATATCGATGTCTTTAAAATTCTTTCTCATGACTTTAGCGATTTAAATTCCCAACTTGGCATTGTATTCACGAAGTGTATCCAGCACATTGCAGCGCACATGGATGAAATTCTCTATGCCAGCGGCCTTGAGGTCTTCCATGCAAGCGGGAGCACCAGCCACGACAAACATGGCGCGGTTGTCGAGATACTTGAATGCGGGGATGGCATACTCAGCATATTCGTCATCGCTCGAGCAGATGACCACGATATCGGCATTGGCCTTGAGAGCGGCGTCGACACCTTCTTCCACGGTCTTGAAGCCGAGGTTGTCGACCACCTTGTATCCGGCGCAAGCCAGGAAATTGCACGAGAACTGTGCACGTGCCTGGCGCATGGCCAGGTTGCCGATAGTAAGCATGAATGCCACGGGCACGCGGGTGTTCTCGGTATGGATGCGGAGATCCTCGAAGTCGGCAGCCAGGCGAGTAGCCTTCACGGCCTTGAAGTCGGTCTGCTCATCTTGGCAGCAGCAAGCACACTGACGTGCGGTCTTGCCGTCGGACACCTCGGTAAAGTTGGGGAACTGGTTGGTTCCGAGGATAAACTCCTTGCGCTTGGCGGCATCGCCATGACGCTTCACATTGGTGGCGTTGATGACATCCTGCACCTTGCCCTCTTTGGCAGCAGCCAGGAATCCGCCATCCTCCTCCACCTGGAGGAAGATTTTCCAACCCTCGACAGCGAGGCTGTCGGTGAGGTGCTCGATATAGTAGGAGCCAGCACCTGGATCGACCACGGCGCCGAAGTGGCACTCCTCCTTGAGCAGGAGCTGCTGGTTGCGTGCTATGCGCTCCGAGAAGTCGTTGGGCTGCTCATAGGGAGCGTCGAATGGTGTGACCACCATGGAGTGGATGCCGGCGAGGGCAGCACTCATGGCCTCGGTCTGCGAGCGGAGCAGGTTGACATAGCTGTCGAAAAGCGTCTGGTTGTATTTCGAGGTAGTGGCGTTGACCACCATCTTGCAAGAGTCGTCGCACTTGGGAGCATACTGCTTCACAATCTGTGCCCAGAGCAG
>ONSV01000097.1 GCA_900320585.1 uncultured Prevotellaceae bacterium
TTTTTTATTACCTTTGCACCGATTGTAAACATACCATTTTAATTAAGAGGCAAGAATGAAATCATCCCTTATTCAAAAAGTAATCATTGTTGTATCACTGATAGGCTTTTATAGCACACAAGCATTGGCTTCTGGCGTCACTTTCTACTACAAAGTCACAGCAGAAGCCAAGCCCACTGGATATGGAAAGGTGTATCTGTCGACCACGAATGAGACACCCACTGATGACCAATACGGCAGTTTAAGAGGTACTGGAATCAAGAAAGAGAATATCACGGGAACCCAGGTGGAAGCCATTACCAGGACAGCGTATCTTTGGGCCAAACCCGAGGATGGATACGTGTTTACCCACTGGGCAAGTGAGAATCTCAAGACAGGGGAAGAAACCCCATTCAGCTGGTCGAAGCGCGCCAGTGACATTTTCACCACGGCATCCACCACTAGTGACGAGGCCATAGCATACAAATATAACGCTCACTTTGCCAAGAAGGGAAAGGTGTATCCCGAATCAATCGACGAAGGACTGGGAACCGTAAAGATAGACATTCCCGAGAACAAGGTGGGAGATGAAGTGACCATCACAGCCATGCCCGACGAGTTGGTGGGAAGGTTTCTGGGATGGCGCTTCGGCAATTCCTCCACACTCAATACGGAGAATCCCTATACTTTCAAGGTAACCAACAGCAACGCCGGCACCTACACCGCCGTTTTCGAATCGAAAGAGACCAGTACGAAGGGAGTTTACTGCTTCGTACGCAACAACAGTACCAACCGCCTACTTGGAGTGTCGGGTTCGGAAGAAAGCGATCTCAGCGACGACCAACGCGAGTTCAAGCATTCGTTGATGATGGTGCCAAAATCCAATGCAAGGGCACATGCCACTCCAGCATTGGTCATCAAAGTCATAGGCGAGTCAACACAGACGGGCTCAATGGAAAACCTGGAGATGATTTCACAGGGCATATCCACCTACGACCTCAACCACACCAGATTCAGGGCTGCCAAGAAATATGATGGAAGCTACTATGTCTTCGGTTCTTACGAAGGCATATCACTTTACATCAACGACAGGGGAAACACTACCCGCAAGTACGAGTTTATCGGCAACGTGCGCACTCCTACCCTGTACAATAGGTTTGAAGAAGAGAAATACTCCAGGTGGTATCTCGACGTCATCGACGAGAAGCATCCCGACAACTACTTCGGTGCCATGCCCGATGAGAAATGCAAGAAAGGCCTCAAATACTACACCACCCTCTTCACCGCCTTCCCCTATCAGTGTCTTGACGGCGTGAAAGCGTATACCGTTGACAAGCTCAACGATATCGGGCAGCCCCACCTGGAAGAGATCAAGGATGGCAAAGTGCCGGCCAACACAGCCGTGGTACTCGAGTGCTCCGGCACTCAACCCATCGACAACCGCTTGATGCCATTGACAGAGGACATTGCTCCTCTCACCACCAACAACATGCTGAAGGGTGAGATTTGGCTTGAGAACTTAAGTGGAGACGAGAGCACCTACCGCACCCTCTTCGACCCCACCTACATGCGCGTCCTGGGCGACGGCGCCAGGTTCGTGAACAAGAACCTCACCGACCCCATCACCGGCAAAGTGCTTACCTATATCGCCAACAACACCTGCTATCTCGACCTGAGCACTGAGGAGAACCCAGACGCCATCATCGACTTCACCAAGAACGAAGGCGTACTGAAAGGCGATGCAGATAGCAACGGACTCATCAACATGAGCGACGTGACCACCGTGATCAACTACATCCTAAGCAAGCCCGTCGCCAAATTCGTCTTCAACAATGCCGACGTGAACGAGGACAATTACATCAATATGCACGATGTCACGGGAATCATCAATATCATCCTCGGCAAATAGTCAAATTCAGATAAAAAACAACTTTGTCGTAAAATAAAGGTCAATTTTTTTGCCACGACTGATTTTTTTTATAAATTTGCATCGTAAAGTGTGGATTGATTGAATGGGAAATGCCCCCGGCTGACAAAAACCAGCGACATAAGGGCGCATTCAAGCAAAAAGAACAAAAAAAAGACAGATTGAAAAAAAAGATAATAAATAATAATTAAAAATACTTACCATCATGAAAAAAGAGTATCTGAAGCCAGAGGCAATTTATGTAGACATTGAACTCTACAATTCTGTACTTGACAATCCTATGGGAACTCCCACTTCTGAGCCAGAGGAAGGCAATGCTGGTGTATGGGATGACTCATACGACAGGCTCCCCACCAATAAGAGCGTGTGGGACGATGGATCGGAACAAGCCCAGGCTCAATAAGGATTCAAGATTTTCGTTTTGGATGATGGATGTCAAAAGCATCCGTCATCCAAAATTCTCTACAAAGCGTTTTGGCTTGCCTGTCTCCGTGAGAGGCAATTTCCCGACGGAATAAATCTTTCGGGGCCGCCAATATTTCGGGAGGACATTGTTAATAATGTCTTCCAATAATTTTTTATCCCTACTCTCAACCACAAGGACAAGGATTTCCCCAAACTTGTCGTCCTTTTCCTTGCCCACGAAAAAGGGTACGTCGACATAGGGCTGCAGCCTTTCTTCCACCTCCTCGGCCTGTATCTTCACGCCACCACAGCACACCACATTGTCTTTCCTTCCCAGCACCATGAAGCGCCTGCCATCATCGTGCAGCCGCACCACGTCGTTGGTATGCAGGACTTGCTGACAGAGCAAGGGAGCGTCGATCAGCAGGCACCCATCCTCGTCCTGACCGATACCCACTCCTTCGAGCGGTGTGTACCACGACTCCCGCTGAGGTCCGTTCAGACGGCGCATGGCCACGTGCGACAAAGTCTCGGTCATGCCATAGGTGCTCCAGACGGGATTGGGAAGGCCGGCAATTTCGCTGGCCAATGCCTGGCTCACCGCACCGCCCCCGATAATCAACTGTCCCACCTTCATGAGACGCTCCTTCTCCTCGGGCACCATGAGCGTGTTGTAGACTTGCAGGGGCACCATGGCGGCAAAATCAATAGGTGTCTCTCCCGCCCCGACATCGGCAAGCGGATGTCCAGATGGCTCCACCGACACCAGCCTCAGTTTGCCCACCAATGCCCTCACCACCATCATCTTGGCGGCGATGTAATCGAGCGGCATGCAGAGGAGTGCCGTCTGTCCGGGGTGCAGCCCGAGGAACCGCAGGGTCATCCTCGCACTGGCCTCCATTCTGCGCTTCTCCACACGCAGCAGCTTCGGCGTGCCTGTCGACCCGCTGGTTTTCACCACGATGCAGTCATCGTCGTTATGCCATTCGTCAAGGAATTCCTCGAGTGTCATCAATGTGAATCAGCTAAAAAATCAGGATTATACCATAGTTGGTCGCCCTCGATGTGCAGGGGCGACTCGATATTGTCGGTGAAGAGCTGCCCCGTGCCCAACCCCTGTGGGGCTTGCAGGCCGCCGGGATAGACTCTTGCGGTGAACTGGGCGATGGCATTCAGTCCCACGTTGCTCTCGAGCGCACTGGTTATCCAGCTTCCGATACCCTTCTGCCGGGCCAGCGCTATCCACTCCTCGCTTCCCCTCATGCCTCCATGGAGCGAGGGCTTGAGGATGATGTACTGCGGCCGGATGGTGTCGAGCAGGTCATTTTTCATCTCAGGGCTGTTCACCCCGATGAGTTCCTCGTCGAGGGCTATCGGTATCGGCGTGGTCTTGCAAAGGCGCTCCATCTCATGCCACTGGCGCTGACGGATGGGTTGCTCGATGGAATGGATGTCGTAAGGTGCCAACTGGCGAAGCTTGTCCATGGCATCCAAGGGCGAGAAGGCACCATTGGCGTCCACCCTCAGCGTCATCACCTGCGACGAGAAACGCTGGCGCAGGCTCCTGACGAGGGCGAGTTCGCTGTCGAAGTCGATGGCGCCGATTTTCAGTTTCACGCAACCGAAGCCCTGGTCGATTTTCTCCTCCATACGCCGCCGCATCTCCTCGAACGACCCCATCCACACCAGTCCGTTGATGGTGATACCTTCCTCGCCTCGCGTGAAGGGGGTATCAAAGAGCACACCGCCATTTCTCAGGCCGAGGAGCGCCGTCTCCAGTCCGAAGAGCATCGATGGGTACGGACGCAGCAGCGCATAGGGTATCTCCCCAGTACGCTCCACCACGTCGCACATCCCGCGGAGCACCTGCTCGTAGTCGGGAATGTCGTCGCAACTGAGCTTGGGCAAGGGAGCGCACTCCCCCACCCCCACGCGTCCGGGCAGGCTTCCGTCGGTAGCACGGAGCATCCACGACGTGCGCGTGGTGTATGTCCCACGCGAGGTGCCTGCCGGCTGCCTGAAATGAAACAACCGCTTCTCTATCTCTATTCTCATTTCTGTAGTCATTAGCCCTGACAAGCTCTTAAGGACCTTAAAGTCCTTAAAGTCCCTAAAGCCACCAAGTCGTCAGTATCATGGCATCTTGCGATATTTCTTGAAATCGGGCTTCCTTTTCTCGAGGAATGCCTTTCCGCCTTCCTGTGCCTCGTCGAGGAAATAGTAGAGCATGGTGCAGTCGCCAGCCAGTTGCTGTATACCAGCCTGTCCGTCGAGCTCGGCATTCAGACCGGCCTTGATCATCCTGAGCGCCATCGGACTGCGCTCCATCATGGTCTCGGCCCATTCCACGCACTCGTCCTCCAGTCGCTCGAGCGGCACCACCTTGTTCACCATTCCCATACGCTCTGCCTCCTGTGCGGTATACTGCCGGCAGAGGAACCAGATCTCGCGGGCCTTCTTCTGTCCCACGATGCGTGCCAGGTAGGAAGAGCCGAATCCGGCATCGAACGACCCCACCTTGGGCCCGGTCTGTCCGAAGATGGCATTCTCGCTGGCGATGGTGAGGTCGCACACCAGGTGCAGCACATGACCGCCACCGATGGCATAACCGTTCACCATGGCAATCACCGGTTTGGGCAACCGCCTGATCTGCATCTGCACGTCGAGCACGCTCAGCCGGGGCACGCCCTCGTCGTCCACATATCCCCCACGGCCTTTCACATGCATGTCGCCACCCGAGCAGAAGGCCTTGTCGCCGGCACCGGTGAGCAACACCACACTGATGTCCTGCGCCTCGCGGCAGTAGTTGAAAGCCTGCGAGAGCTCGAGCGTGGTCTTCGGCGTGAAGGCGTTGCGGTATCTCGGCCTGTTGATGGTGATTTTGGCTATCCCATTGTATTCTTCGAGGAGGATCTCATCGAAATCCCTGATTTTCTTCCATTCTCTTTGTGCCATATTGTAATCTGTTGATGATGTGTCGGTTGGTTTATAGGGTTGGGCCGGTGAGCATCTTGTAGTATGCCCCGACCACGGCGTTGTCGGTATCGGCATCGGTCACCACCTCTAAGAGCATGGGGCGGCGGGTGTGCTCGGTGAGCAGCCTCACCATCCCCACCCGCATCGTGTCGGTGTCGGTGGCCCTGATATACCCGATGTCGTTCTGCATGCAGATACCCTCAGCATGGGTGGCATGCTCTCCTCCCACAAAGCGGTGCAGGGCATCGCTGTCGCCCAGTCCGGGCAGGGTGCCGAAGATGCCGCCCCTGCCGTTGTTGAGCAGCACTATGCGCAGGTTTCCCTTGAGGTTCTGGTTCCACAACGCATTCTGGTCGTAGAAGAAGCTGAGGTCGCCCGTGACACACACCACCATGTGGTCCTCGCCTTTTGCGGCGGCGAATCCCACAGCGGTCGACACCGACCCGTCGATGCCATTCACACCCCGGTTGCACCATACAGGTCTTCCGGCATAGATATTGGCCAGCCTCACGGCCATGCTGTTGGCGTAGTGCACGTCGAAGTCCTGCTCCATATCCTCAAGCTGCTCCTCCAGATAGCGCACTGCGGCCATCTGCGAGAAGGGAGGCACATAGTCGTCGGCATGCTGTGCCACGGCGCGCAGCACTTTTTCCCATTGCGCGACATAGGCCATTTTGTCTTGCGTGGGTTGAGGCATCCGACTGTCGCTGGCCTCGGCGGCTGCCAGCAGCACATCCTCGGGCGTGGCCACCACCACCTGTGTGGCGTGCATGGTCACATCACTCACCTCGCCAGAGGCCGTCACCATCATCACCTCGGCATGCTCAGCACGTCTCAGGAAATGTCTCAGCCGCTTGCTCACCACCGTCTCGCCCATATACACCACAAGGTCGGGCAAGAATGTCTCATCCCCGCCTATCACGGCCATTGCCTCGTCTACATGCCAGGAATGGTCGCTCAGGTCGGTGAGCCGTTCCGACAGCCATACCCCCTGTTGCCGCAAGAAGGCCACACCCTTCCGGCATGTGGCAGCGTCGATGCGGCTCTGGTCGCAGTGATGCTGGCCTACCACCACCATCGGCCTCTGTGCCTCCATGATGCGCCTCACCACCATTCTGCCAGTCTCCAATGCGCCCGAGGCCATACGGCGGATCACCCGTTCGACAGGTAACCCGACGACATCGAACCGGAAGAGAGGTTCGGCGATGGGCACGTTGATGTGCACCGGTCCGGCGACGGGAAACGAGGTGGCCAGCATCGCCTCGTTGACGAGCCTGTTGCAATGCCACCTGTCGGTGTCGTTGTCCACCGTCACCGGCAGGGCCACGGCCTTTCTCACCATCGCCCCGAATACATGCTGCTGGGGCAAGGTCTGGCCGTCGAGTTGCCCGATCCATGGCTCCGGTCTGTCGGCCGAGACCACGACGAGCGGCACATGCTGGTAGAACGCCTCGGCCACGGCAGGCGCCAGGTTGAGCACGGCCGTTCCCGAGGTGACGCACACCACCACGGGCTGCCGTGTAGCCTGTGCCATTCCCAGCGCGAAGAATCCCGCACTGCGCTCATCGGTCACCGGCCAGCACCTCATCCCGCCACATGCGTTCAGGTTGTGCACGATGGGTGCGTTCCTGCTGCCAGGGCACACCACGGCATCCCTTACCCCATGCTGCAGGAGCAGAGAGGTGAGGATATTCACGTTTTCGCTGTTCACAAACATGGTTTATTGCATTTTCAGGAGCGTGCGCATGGTGTCCATCTTGAATTCCGTCTCCATCCACTCGGCGTCCATATTGCTGTCGGCCAGCAGTCCGCCTCCGGCATAGAGCGAGCACCCGTCGCTGTCAACGCGCATGCATCTGAGCGACACATAGAGATGGGTGTGGCCATCCATGCCCAAAGGTCCGGCGAAGCCGCTGTAGTAGAGCCTCGGTGCAAACTCGTTGGCCACGATGAAGTCGAGCGACGACTCCTTGGGCAATCCGCAGACGGCGGGGGTGGGATAAAGCGTGTTGAGCAGGTCGCCGATGCAGTTGACATCGGGCAAGTCGAACTCGAAATCGCTTCTCAGGTGTACCAGGTCGCCGGCCCTCATCGTAAAGGGACCTTTCTCCACGATGTCGGTGGCATATTGTTCGAGGCTCTCGGTGATATAGGTAGAGACAAAACGCTGCTCCTGGATGTTCTTCTCATTCCATCCTATCTCGCTGTCGTCGACAGGCTTGTCGGGCGAGGGAGGCATGTCGAAATCGAGCAGCTTGCCAGTGAGGTTCACCTGCGGGCCGAGGATGTACTGCTGTTCCTCCTCGGTGAGCTTGCCGGGCACGAGCGGCTCGAACGAGTAGACCTTGCTCAAGGGCACGTAGCCGCCGATGCCGAGGGGCAGGTTCCACGTGTCCTTCAGCTGGTAGTAGTCGATGTAGCAGTAGTCGGTGGGCGCCATGATGACGCGGTGGTGCTGGCGGGCGGCCTCGATGCCGCCGTTGACGCCCCGCCACGACATGACGACGGCGCCCTCGGTGAGTCCGTCGTAGTGCCGCTTGTCGGTGTCTCTCACCGGGTCGGCCGACGGCCGGTCGAAAGTGCTCTCCACCATCCTTTCCAGCAGCCCGGCCAACGGGCTTCCGTCGCCCACGAGCAAGTCGGATGGCGATGCCGTCATGGTCACGTCGGGCTGGAGCAGGAGCACGGGATGCCGCAGGTCGGGCTTGAATGGCGCCACCACAAAACCGCTCCTGCCACCAAGGGCACTCACCGAGAAGAGCGCCTCGGGCTCTCCTTTTGTCTGTGCCATGACAGTGCATTCCTGCGCATAGGGCAGCCGGTAGACGGCATATCCCGATATCTTTCTGCTATTTGTCTCTTCTGTCTCCATATTTTCGTCTGCCTTCATTTTTTCCAAGTCAATGTTCCTCCTACGTTATTTGTTCTTCGGACTCACCACATAGTTGGTGACTGACACCAGCGAGATGAGCTCGCCGGCCGAGTTGGTGATTTCCACGCTCCACACGTGCAGTTTCTTGCCTTTCTGCACCAGGCGGGCAAGGGCCGTCACCGTGTCGCCCTCCTCCACAGCTTTCACATGGCTGCCGCTCACGTTGATACCCACGCAGATTTTCCCGGGACAGAGTGCCGAGGAACCCACGCCGGCCACATTCTCGGCCAGGGCCAGCGAGGCGCCACCGCTGAGGAATCCGAAGGGTTGCCTGTTGCGCTCGTCCACTTTCATTGTGGCCATGCACAGGTCGTCATCGGGCGTAGAGATGAACTCCATGCCCAGCGCTGTAGAAAGATTGGGGCGTCGTTCAATGATTTCCTTGATACGGTCAACATTCATAATAATATGTTCTAAACGGAAATTCTATCCTCTAAACTGCCGTTCAGGCAGATGTTTTTCGTTCTAACGGGCAAATTTACGAATTTATTTCAAATCTTTATGCCTTGAGGGGTATTTTTTCTAAAACCCACGCGGCAAAACACGAAAAAGCGCCATTGATGGCAAATCGCCTCCATCGTGGCGAGGAAAAATAAGAAAAAGATAGGCCACTTCGGAAATATTTCGTAATTTTGCAGCGTTGTTATCATATACACACACAAACATTCATGAATATTTTAGAACTTAGCGAACAAGAGATAGGCAGGCGCCAGAGTCTGCAAGAGTTGCGCGCGCTGGGCATCGACCCATATCCCGCAGCCGAATTCCCCACCAATGCATTCTCCACCGACATCAGGGCATCTTTCGACGATGACGCCGAGCCCCGCGAGGTGGTCATCGCCGGCCGTATGATGAGCCGGCGCGTGATGGGCAAGGCCAGCTTTGCCGAGCTGCAAGACTCCAAGGGCCGCATCCAGGTGTATGTCACCCGCGACGACATCTGCCCCGACGACGACAAGACCCTCTACAACACGGTCTTCAAGCGCCTGCTCGACATTGGCGACTTCATCGGCGTGAAGGGATTCGTGTTCCGCACCCAGACGGGCGAGATCAGCGTGCACGCCAAGAGCCTCACGCTGCTGTCGAAGAGCCTCAAGCCCCTGCCCATCGTGAAATACAAGGACGGTGTGGCCTACGACAAGTTCGACGACCCCGAGCTGCGCTACCGCCAGCGCTATGTCGACCTCGTGGTGAACGAGGGCGTGAAGGAGACATTCCTGCAGCGTGCCACGGTGATACGCACCATGCGCCGCGTGCTCGACGAGGCCGGCTATACCGAGGTGGAGACCCCCACGCTGCAGATGATTGCCGGTGGTGCCAGCGCCCGCCCGTTCATCACCCATTTCAATGCGCTCGACCAGGACATGTACATGCGCATCGCCACCGAGCTCTACCTCAAGCGCCTCATCGTGGGTGGCTTCGAGGGTGTCTACGAGATTGGCAAGAACTTCCGCAACGAGGGCATGGACCGCAACCACAACCCCGAGTTCACCTGCATGGAGCTCTACGTGCAGTATAAGGACTACAACTGGATGATGTCGTTCACCGAGCATCTGCTCGAGACCATCTGCGTGGCCGTGAATGGCAAGCCAGAGTGCGAGATCGACGGACAGATGGTGAGCTTCAAGGCTCCCTACCGCCGGCTGCCCATCCTCGACGCCATCAAGGAGAAGACGGGCTACGACCTCGACGGCAAGTCGGAGGAGGAAATCCGCGAGATAGCAAAGAAACTGGGCATCGAGGTCGACGAGACCATGGGCAAGGGCAAGCTCATCGACGAGATCTTCGGCGAGACCTGCGAGGGCACCTTCATCCAGCCCACCTTCATCACCGACTATCCCGTGGAGATGTCGCCACTGACGAAGATGCACCGCTCGAAGCCCGGACTCACCGAGCGCTTCGAACTGATGGTCAACGGCAAGGAGCTGGCCAACGCCTACAGCGAACTCAACGACCCCATCGACCAGGAGGAGCGCTTCAAGGAGCAGATGCGACTGGCCGACAAGGGCGACGACGAGGCGATGATCATCGACCAGGACTTCCTGCGCGCCCTGCAGTATGGCATGCCTCCCACCAGCGGCATCGGCATCGGCATCGACCGTCTCACCATGCTCATGACCGGGAAGACCTACATCCAGGAGGTGCTCTTCTTCCCACAGATGCGCCCCGAGAAGAAAGCCCCACGCAGCACGGTGGCCGAATGGGCTGCCTTCGGCGTGCCCGAGCAGTGGGTGCCCGTACTCAACAAGTGCGGCTACTACCTGGTAAGCGACATCAAGGACGTGAACCCACAGAAACTGCAGATGGACGTCTGTGGCGTGAACAAGAAATTCAAGCTTGGCTACGACAATCCCAAGGTCGACGAGTTCGCCCGCTGGATAGAGGCCGCACAACCCGAGACAAAGGAAGACTGATATGCACGACTGCGGGAAGATAGCGATTATAGGCGGAGGTAGCTGGGCTACCGCCATTGCCAAGATTGTGGTGGGCCACACCCACCACATCGGATGGTATATGCGCCGCGACGACCGCATCGCCGACTTCCTCCGGATGGGCCACAACCCGGCCTACCTCACCAGCGTCCACTTCGACACCAACGAGATCTTCTTCTCGAGCGACATCAACAAGATGGTGGATACCTACGACACCCTCGTCTTCGTCACACCGTCGCCCTACCTGAAGAACCACCTCAAGAAGCTCAAGACACGCATACGCGACAAGTTCATCGTCACCGCCATCAAGGGCATCGTGCCCGACGAGAACCTCGTGTGCTCCGAATATTTCCACCACGTCTACGACGTGCCCTACGACAATCTCGCCTGCATCGGCGGTCCGTCGCATGCCGAGGAAGTGGCCCTCGAGCGGCTCTCCTACCTCACCGTGGGATGTGCCGACCAGGAGAAGGCACGCGCCTTCACCGAGGTGCTCTCGAGCAACTACATCAAGACGAAGACCAGCAGCGACGTGCTCGGCATCGAATACTCCTCGGTGCTCAAGAATGTCTACGCCATCGCGGCGGGCATCTGCAGCGGCCTGAAATATGGCGACAACTTCCAGGCCGTGCTCATGTCGAACGCCGTGCAGGAGATGTCGCGCTTCCTCACCGCCATACACCCCCTCGAGCGCAACGTGTACGACTCCGTATACCTGGGCGACCTCCTGGTCACGGGCTACTCCAACTTCTCGCGCAACCGCGTCTTCGGCACGATGATCGGCAAGGGCTACAGCGTGAAGAGTGCGCAGATAGAGATGGAGATGATTGCCGAAGGTTTCTTCGGCACCAAGTGCATGAAGGAGATCAACCGCCACATGCACGTCAACATGCCCATCCTTGATGCCGTATACAACATTCTCTACGAGCGCATCTCGCCTCAGATTGAGATCAAACTACTCACTGATAGTTTCAGATAGAACTAAGTCAAACATAAACCAAATCAACAATGAAGAACATCAGTTTAGACATTTCGAAAGCCGCCCAATTCCTCAGCGAGGGCGCAGTGAAAGCCTTTGAGCCACAAGTAAAAGCAGCACAAGAAGCCCTCGAGGCCGGCACATGCCCGGGCAACGACTTCCTTGGCTGGCTCCACCTGCCATCATCCATCACCGAAGCATTCCTCGACGAGGTTCAGGCCACAGCCGAAGTGCTGCGCGCCAACTGCGAGGCCGTTGTCGTGGCCGGCATCGGTGGCAGCTACCTTGGCGCCAAGGCCGTGATCGAGGCCCTGAGCAACTCTTTCGCATGGCTTGTGGCCGACAAGTCGAACCCCACCATCCTATTTGCCGGCAACAACATCGGCGAGGACTACCTGTCGGAGTTGACCGAATACCTGAAAGGGAAGAAATTCGGCGTCATCAACATATCCAAGTCGGGTACCACCACTGAGACCGCCCTCACCTTCCGCCTGCTCAAGAAGCAGTGCGAGGAGCAGATGGGCAAGGAGATGGCCCAGAAGGTGATTGTGGCCGTGACCGATGCCAAGCGTGGTGCCGCCCGCACCTGCGCCGACAAGGAGGGCTACAAGAGCTTCGTCATCCCCGACAACGTGGGTGGACGCTTCTCCGTGCTCACTCCAGTGGGCCTGCTGCCCATCGCCTGCGCCGGTTTCGACATCAAGCAGCTGGTAGCCGGTGCCGTAGAGATGGAGAAGGTGTGTGGCAAGGACGCCGCCTTCGACGAGAACCCCGCCGCCATCTATGCCGCCGTGCGCAACGGTCTCTACCAATCGGGCAAGAAAATCGAGATCATGGTCAACTACCAGCCCAAGCTCCACTTCATGAGCGAGTGGTGGAAACAGCTCTACGGCGAGAGCGAGGGTAAGGACAAGAAGGGTATCTTCCCCGCCTCCTGCGACTTCACCACCGACCTCCACTCCATGGGACAGTGGATCCAGGACGGCGAGCGCACCATCTTCGAGACCGTCATCAGCATCGAGAAGCCCAACCGCACCCTCCTCTTCCCCGACGACGAGGAGAACCTTGACGGACTGAACTTCCTTGCCGGCAAGCGCGTCGACGAGGTGAACAAGATGGCCGAACTCGGCACACGCCTCGCACACGTAGACGGTGGAGTGCCCAACATCCGCATCTCGGTGCCTGAGCTCAATGCCTACTACATCGGACAGCTCATCTACTTCTTCGAGATCGCATGCGGCATCAGCGGCAACGTGCTCGGCGTGAACCCATTCAACCAGCCTGGCGTGGAGGCCTACAAGAAAAATATGTTCGCCCTGCTCGACAAACCGGGCTATGAGGCCGACAGCAAGGCCATCAAGGAGCGCCTGGCCAACGAGGCATAAATCTCGCAAGTTGAGAGAAGTTCAGAAGTTAGAGAAGTTCAGGAGTTCAGACATTACCACAACAAACGACCATTGAGCCTGACGATGTGAATTCGGGCTATTGTCTGAACTCCTGCAACTCCTGAACTACAAGAAGTTGAGCTTGAGGAAAACATACAAGAATACCTGAGAAAGCACGGCTTTGGGACCTTCGCGCCCAAAGCCGTGCTCTTCGACATGGATGGCGTGCTCTACGACTCCATGCCTTTCCACGCCCATGCATGGAAGGAGTCGATGGCGCACTATGGCCTCGCCATGTCGGAGGCCGACGCCTATGCCTGCGAGGGCATGAGGGGCGTGGAGACCATACAGAAACTGGCCAAGGCGCAGGGCTGCACCGACATCGACGAGGAGAAAGCCAATGAGATGTATGCCTACAAGTCGGCCCTCTTCGCCCAACAAGGTCCGGCACGGAAAATGGAGGGCGTGGAAGACCTGATGCATGCCATCGTGGCCGACGGCCTCACCATCGGCATCGTGACCGGCAGCGGACAGCACACCCTTCTCGACCACCTGGAGCAAGCGTTCGCCGGACTGGTAGTCAAGGAGCGCATCGTCACTGCCTACGACGTGAGCATCGGCAAGCCCAACCCCATGCCCTATCTCAAGGGACTGGAGAAATGTGGTGCCGCGCCCTATGAGGCCATCGTGGTTGAGAACGCCCCCTTAGGGGTGCGCGCCGCCGTGGCCGCCGGCATCTTCACCGTGGCAGTGAACACAGGCCCGCTGCCCGACAGCGCCCTCCTCGACGAAGGCGCCGACCTCGTTTTCAGCCGCATGACGCTCTTCCGCGACCATTGGCACGATTTATCCACTCACTTCAACCACAACAAGAAATGAACAAGCACCTGGCCACCACATTGCTCGCATTGCTGCTGCTCCCCATCATCGAGGCCTGCCGCCCCAACTCTGGCGACGGGGTGATGGAGCGCCCCAACTACACCATGGTGAACTACCAACTCGAGTTCACCGACCACTTCCTCTCGTTCTACGACGTGACGGTCACCTACCAGACTGTAGATGGCAAACAACTCACCGAAACGGTGACCACGCAGACGTGGCAGTACAAGGAGAAGTCGGAGGAGCAATACTCCAACCTATACTTTTCGGTATTTGCCACCGCCAAGCCCAAGGACAAGCGTGGAAAACTGAACGACAAGGTGGAGACGGTGGAGCTGTCGTGCGACTACAGTGTGGAATACTATTCGAAGGCCACCAGTGCCAAGCGCATACACCAAAAGGGGGCATACGCCACCGTGAAGAAAGAGAACATTGATGACTATCTCGCCGACCACACCAACATCAAGGTGTGCGAGATAGACATGAGCTCTTTTTATGAATAGTTGATTAGGAGTTCAGAAGTTCAGAAGTTCAGGAGTTCAGACATTACCATAGCCTACACCCATTGAGCTATTGTCTGAACTCCTGAACTTCTAATAGAGGATAATCCAGAGGATTGCCCCCGAAGAAAGATTATTGCCTGAACTCCTGCAACTCCTGTAGAAGGACTATTGTCTGAACTCCTGAACTCCTGTAACTCCTGAACTCCTAAATAGTAATCTCTGCCGAGCCGAAGCAGCGATGGTGCTGGCTGTCGTAGACCACGCAGAACTGCCCCGGGGCCACCCCCTGTATGAGTTGCGAGGCATACACGGTGAATGCTCCCTCGCCTGTAGGCTCGAGCACGGCACGATGGAACTCTGGCGTGTGGCGTATCTTGAACGTCACCTCCCGCATTTCCACTTTCTCGGTGAGATAGTGGAAATGGTGTATCTGGAAGACATCCTTGTAGGCCGTGCGGGGCTCATAGCCCTTGCTCACATAGAGCACGTTCTTCTCCACATCCTTCTTCACCACATACCATGGTCCGCCGCCAAACCCAAGGCCGTGGCGCTGGCCTATGGTGTGGAACCACAACCCACGGTGCTGACCTATCAGCTTGCCCGTCTCCCACTCCAGCACCTTGCCGGGGTTGTCGCCCAGATAGCGCCGGATATAGTCGTTGTAGTTGATCTTGCCAAGGAAGCAGATGCCCTGCGAGTCCTTGCGGCGGGCATTGACGAGATGCTCGCGCTCGGCTATCTCGCGCACCTCGTCCTTCATATAGTGGCCGATAGGAAAGAGGGCCTTGCGCAACTGCCACGTCTCTATCTGTGCCAGGAAGTCGGTCTGGTCCTTCACCGGGTCGGGACTGGTAACCAGCCATTTCTTCCCGTCCTCTATCTCGGTCTGGGCATAGTGGCCCGTGGCTATCAGGTCGTAGTCGTGCCCCGCCTTCTCGTCGAAGGCGCCAAACTTGATGAGGCGGTTGCACATCACGTCGGGATTGGGGGTAAGGCCGGCCCTCACCTTGTCCATCGTGTATTTCGTCACCTGGTCCCAATACTCGCGGTGACAGTCCACCACCTGCAGCCGGCAACCATATTTTGCCGCCACGGCTGTGGCCATCTCCATATCCTCCTCCGACGAGCAGTCCCACTCCTCGTCCTCGTCGGGACCTATCTTGATATAGAAACAGTCGGGTTTGAGTCCTTTCCTGCACAACTCGTAGAGCACCACCGAGGAGTCTACGCCCCCGGAGAGCAGCACGGCGATGCGCTTGTCGTCCAAATTTTCCATTCCAGTGATTTTGATGGCGAAGATAACATTTTCTTTTGAAATGCACAAACATTGGAGCCATTTAGGGAAAATCCTTTGAAAAATAGGGTAAATCCCATTGCCACTGTCCAAAAAGTAGATAGTTTTGCATCGAGAACAAGTAAAAAAACCATAAAACCAAGAACGATATGAAGAATCTGAATTCCACCAAATTATTCCTGACGACGGCCATCCTTTGTGTCTTTGCCATCATGCCCGTCAATGCCCAGAGCCGTTTCGGCCACTCACGACCCACAGGCCGCTACGGCACGGTTCCTCCCTCCCGCCGCACCTACGACGTCAACACCTACTATGGTCTCCGCTTCGGTCTCTCTGCCTCGCACGTGAGCAGCGACGCTCCCGACCTGAACGGCAGCAGCAGCAAGAGCGGTCTCAACGTGGGAGCCGTGGTGGGCATGCAGCTGTCACACTACCAGCCCATTTTCTTCGAGACGGGCCTCAGCTACATCGAGAAAGGCGGCAAGAGCAAGGTGAACGGCGAGAAGTTCAGCATCGGACTCAACTATCTCGAAGTGCCCCTGCTGCTCAAATACTCTGCCTATGTGGCTCCTGCCACCGCCGTAGAGCCGTTCATCGGCGGCTATCTGGGCGTGGGCGTGAGTGGCAAGGTGAAAGACTACAACCGCCGCGATGCCTATAGCTCGTTCGACGATGGCTATGGTGCCAACTTCAAGCGCTTCGACGGAGGTATCCGCGTGGGCTGTGGATTTGCCTACGAGATGCTGTATGCCGAACTGGGCTACGATTTCGGTCTGAGCAATATCGGCGACAATGCCTTCGACGACACCCACAATGGTGCCTTCTTCGCCAATATCGGCATCAATTTCTAAAAAGTCCAGGATGGTCAGGAGCGCTTGCGGCGCACGAAAAAGAAGGCCGCCAGCAATGCGGCAGCGGCGCAAGCTCCTCCGATGATATAAGTAGTGCGCTCATCGCCCTCCACTGCCGGCAGTGAAGTGGCGATGATGTTTTTTTCCTCCTTCTGTGGGGTCACGCTGTCGCCGTGCTCGAGCCATTCGAGCACGGCGGCACCGTCGGTATTCTTGAGCACAGGCTCGGCCTCCTCGTATTCCACCTCGTAGATGTTCACGGCATTTCCTCCCTGATTGCCCCTGCCCTGCGAGGTGACGATGACGTAGCGCCCATCGTTGGAGATGTCGAGGCCCACGGGATAGGAGTCGACCTCGATGCTGCCCACGACCTTCATGTCACGGGTGTCGACCACATACAGGCGGCTCGCGAGGTTGCAGGCGGCAAACACGAAGTGTCCGCTCGGCGAGAGCTCGATGGTGCGAGCGCCCTCTCCCACCTTGCAACTCTCCCATCCCTGCAGCGTGACGGTCTTGCCAGTGAGGCGCTTGGCGGCCTGCAGGAACTTGTCGAGCTTGATGCGCTGCACGTAGCCCGCCTTGTTGACACTCAGGTAGAGATATCCGTCGCGGATGACGAGATGCCTCACATTGGCCATCATGCCCATCACGCGACCCAGGTATTTCTGTGTCTGCATGTCGATGACGGCAATACCGCCGTTGTTTCCCATACATCCCACGAGCAGGTACTTGTCGTCGGGGGTGTAGACGGTGCCCCTCAGGCAGTAGCCGCTCTTGTTGTCGCGGTCGATCTGCTCGGTGAGGCTGAAGTCGAGCGGCAGCACGTAGTCCACCACGAGGAGCGACTCATGATACCACTCGTCGGGGTTCAGGCTGGCCACGTTCACCAGTCCCACGGTGTTGTTGCCCCAGTGGGTGATGGCCACGTGCTTGCCATCGTGCGAGCAGGCCACCATCTTGGGCAGCGGCCCCGTCTCCATGAGTTTCACGATCGAGTCGTTGCGGGTGTCGACCACGGCGATGGCCGACGGATCCTGGGCGTTGATGTCGTAGGTGCGGCGGTAGAATGGTATCCACAGGTATCTTCCGCCATGCGAGAAGGTGCTCTCCACGGGTTTTCCCATAAACGTGTTCAGGTGCTCCGTGTAGTGGGTGAACGGATAGAACTCGCTGGGCTTGCTCCACAGGTGGGCGTCTTTCTCGTCCTCGAACTCGTATCTGATGACTTTCAGCCGCTGGTGGGTGTTCATGTCGTAGACCACGGTGGCGCAGCCTTCCAGTGAGTTGACATAGTACTTCGTGCCATCAGGATGGATATTGGCCGACTTGGGCGAGTTGATGAACCGGTCCCTGTATTCGTCAGGGCAATGAGAGTAGTTGACATGCTTGTTCACGATGGTCATCTTCACCTTCTGAGCGTCGATCGAGGTGCCCACGGGTGGATGGATGGCCGTCGGGTTGGTTTGCTGCGCGGCGGCACCTGTCGCGCCCATCAGAAGCACGATGGTGGCGGCCAGGCAGGCCAAATACAGTTTTCTCATGATGTAATCCTATTGGTTAAAATGGTCGTTGAAGACCCTCTGTTGATGAAAAGCCGGCACAAATATCACCGGCGGTGCAAAAGTACGAATAAATGCGCTGCAAAAGTACGAATAAGTGAGTGAAATGCCAAATTTATTTGAGCATTTCCGAACGGGAGTACTTTCGCGACGGAGTCGCAAAATGCGAATAAGTGAGTGAAATGCCAAATTTATTTGGCTTTTCTCTCGTTTATTAGTAACTTGGGCTTCGCTGAAGTTACTCCCTCTCTGAAAAGCCCAGATATATTCGAAAAAAATTATTATCTTTGCAGAGTTTTCTACATTCCAGCTATTAAGCAGATGACAACCATCAACATCAATGAAAAAAATACTATTCATATTACTGCTGTTGTTGGCAGGAATCTCCCTCCATGCCCAAAATGAGCCTGGCGGCAAATTCATCACCAAATATCGTGCAGTGCCCAACAACTACAATTTCTGGATTTACACTCCTGATGACTATGAACCGGGAGGGCATCCCTTGCCTCTAATCATCTTCCTGCACGGCAAAAGCCTCTGTGGCACCGACCTCAACAAGGTGAAACGATATGGGGTGCTCAATGCCATCGAGCGAGGGAAATACATCCCAACCTTTGTTCTCGCGCCACAAAATCCGGGCGGCTCGTGGAATCCACAGAAATTGTATGCCCTTTTGGAATGGATGGAGGCCAACTATCCCATTGACAGCACACGCGTCTATGTGCTCGGCATGAGCCTGGGCGGTTATGGCACCATGGACTTCGCCGGCACCTATCCCGACAAGATTGCTGCTGCCATGGCCCTTTGTGGCGGCACCACCCTTAGCGACAGCCAGAAAGACGGTCTGGGGCGCCTCCCCATGTGGATTATGCACGGTACCGCCGACCGAGCAGTCCCTGTCAGTTGCTCGAAAACTGTTGTTGAATACCTGAAAAAAAACAAGAAAGACTCTTTGTTGCGCTATTGGTGGTTGCCTGGTGCTTCTCACGGCATCCTGGCACGACTGTTCTGCCTGCAAAAGACATACGACTGGCTCTTCACGCACTGTTTGAAAGACTCCCCTCGTGTCGTGGACCGCTCGTTCGACATCACCATGGACGACATCAAGACGACCTACGAGGAATTGAAATGGTCGCAGGACATGTTTGAAGACGACTAAAGCCCCCCTTGACCATCGGCGCACTACCGCCTTCCACATCGAAGCTTATTATCAACAAAACAACTATGAGCAAAAAAACATCGTGCCAATCCTGCTCATGGTAATGACTGTGGATTACTCAAGAAAGGGAACCTGCACATTGGCTTTCTGACGACAGAATGACAAATAAGAGCGCGGGCACCACCCATTGTCAACTGTGAGGTGCCCGCCATCTCGGATGATTCGTGTTCGTTGTCAACCGTACAGGTCAAATTTATTTGAGCATTTCCGAACGGGAGTAATACTTTCCCTGCCACAGGTCGGCCTGCTCCATATAGTCGTCGAGCATACGGGCAAACTCCTGACTCTTTACGCCCCATCGGGGTGCCACCACCATCCCCGGAGGCGACTGGCTGACGAACCGCTCAAGGATGATGCCAGGCCGCAGCCGGGCGATATACTCGGCCAGCAATGCGATGTAGTCGTCGATGGCGAACAGCGGCAGTGGTGCCTGCTCATGGAGGAGCGCCAGGCGCGTGCCCCTGACAATTTGCAGATGGTGCACCTTGAGAATGTCGATGGGCAGGGCCGAGACGACGGAAGCCTGCCGCAGCATTTCCTCCCTGTCCTCGCCGGGAAGTCCGAGTATCACATGCGCGCCAGTGGTGATGCCCCTGGCCGCCGTGGCCTCTACGGCCGCGCGGCTGCAAGCGAAGTCGTGCCCCCGGTTGATGGCCGCCAGCGTATGGTCGTTCACGCTCTCGATGCCATATTCCACCACCACGAAGGTCTGCCGGCTCAGGTGCTCCAGGTAGTTGAGCACATCGGTGCTCACACAGTCGGGGCGGGTTCCGATGATGATGCCCACCACCTGCTCGTCGGCAAGTGCCTCCTCATATCGTCGCCGCAGCGTGTCGAGGTCGGCATAGGTATTGCTGAACGACTGGAAGTAGGCCACATACCTCATGTGGGGATATTTGCGGCCAAAGAACTGTTTGCCTTTGGCTATCTGCCGCGATATGCTGTCGCGGCGGTCGCAGAAAGAGGGTGTGAACGCGTGGTTGTCGCAGAACACGCAACCACCAGTGCCTTTTGTAGCATCGCGGTTGGGACAGGTGAATCCCGCGTCGACAGGCAGTTTCTGCACGCGGAAGGGGAAACGCCCCTTGAGCCAACTGCCATAGTCGTTGTATCTCTTCTCGCTCACAGTGACGGGCATCGGGGGTCAGAACGCCTCGCGGTATTTAGCCTCGTCCTTGTCGTCGAGCATCGACACATACGAGTTGTAGCGGCTGGCGGCGATATAATGGTCTTCCACGGCCTTGAGCACGGCGCATCCCGGCTCATGGGTATGGGTGCAGTTGCCATACTTGCAGTCTTTCGAGAAGTGGAAGATCTCACGGAAATAGCCCGAAATCTCGCCCGGCTCCATATCGAAGGTACCAAAGCCCTTGATGCCCGGGGTGTCAATCACCCATCCACCCTCGGGCAGCCTGATCATCTCGCTGAAGGTGGTGGTGTGCATGCCCATCTTGTGGGCCTCGCTGATCTCTGCCGTACGCAGGCTCAGGCCAGGGATGAGCCGGTTGAGGAGTGTCGACTTCCCCACCCCGCTGTTGCCGCTGAACACCGAAATCTTGTCTTTCAGCAACGCCTTGAGCTGGTCGAGCCCCATCCCCGTCTCGGCCGACACCTGCAGGCAGGTATAGCCGATATTCTCGTAGAGAGTGGCCATCATCTCCTGCAGACGGAGGTCATCTTCGTCCATGAGGTCGGTCTTGTTGAGCACGAGCACCACGGGTATGCGATAGGCCTCGGCCGAGGCCAGGAAGCGGTCGATAAAGGTGGTGGAGGTGACGGGGAAGTTGACGGTGGCGATGAGCACTGCCTGGTCTACATTGGCAGCGATGATGTGGCTTTGCTTCGAGAGGTTGGGCGACTTCCTTATAATATAGTTGCGGCGGTCATCAATCTCGTTGATGAACGCCGTTCCTTCCTGGTTGCGCACAATGCCAACCCTGTCGCCCACGGCCACAGGGTTGGTACTGCGTATGCCTTTGAGCCGGAAGTTGCCCTTGATTTTGCTCTCCACCGTCTCGCCATCGTCGGTGAGCACGGTATACCAACTTCCGGTATTTCTGATGACGAGTCCCTTCACAGGCCTATACAGTCATGATTTCCTTGTTCTTGGCAGCAAGAATCTCGTCAATCTTCTTGATGAACTTGTCGTGCAACTTCTGCAGCTCGAGCTCGGCATCTTTCTCGTTGTCCTCTGAGAGTCCGTCCTTGATGGCTTTCTTGAGCTTGTCCTTGATGTCGGCCCTCACGTTGCGCACCTCCACCTTTGCCTTCTCGGCAATCTTGTTGCACTGCTTGGTGAGGTCGCGGCGGCGCTCCTCGGTGGGTTGTGGTATGGCCAGACGGATAATCTCGCCATTGTTCTCGGGAGTGATGCCTACATCAGAGTCCATGATGGCCTTCTCGATGGCGCGGATCATCTTCTTGTCCCATGGGCGGATGGCGATGGTGCGTGCGTCGGGCACACTCACGTTGGCCACCTGGTTGAGTGGCACCATGCTTCCGTAGGAGTCGACCCTCACCCCGCTCACGATGGCCACGTTGGCCCTGCCGGCCCTGATTTTGGCCAGAGCATCCTCGAGGAAGAGAGCGGCCATCTCCATTCTCTCCTCACTCTCGCTCAATGTTGCTTTTACGTCTATCATTTTTTCTTAATATTAGTTTCGATTGGGCACAAAATTAAAATATTTTTTCTTATTCTGCAACAAATCTCCATAAAAACTTAGGCTCCCTCTTTCTGATTCGCCTTTTCCAGCTCCTGTCCCACAAGGTTGGTGAGGGCCACGAACTGGGGTATGGTGAGCTGCTCCGGACGCATGGTCATCATCGGATGCTCGAAGAGGTCGGTGGCAGCCCCTTTGGGGAAGAGTTGCCTCAGGCTCACCCTCAGCATCTTGCGCCGCTGGTTGAAGACGGTCTTCACCACGGTGCGGAAGAGGCGCTCATCGCAGTCCAGGTGCTCCACGCTGTTGCGCGTCATCCTGATGACGGCGCTCTTCACCTTTGGCGGCGGGTTGAACACGTGCTCGTCGACCATGAAGAGGTATTCCACATCGTACCACGCCTGTATCATCACGCTCAGTATGCCGTAGGCCTTGTTGCCGGGCTGCGAGGCGATGCGCAGGGCCACCTCGTGCTGTATCATGCCGGTGCAGCAGGGGATGAGGTCCTTGTTGTCGAGCATCTTGAAGAAGATCTGCGACGAGATGTCGTAGGGGTAGTTGCCGGTGAGCACGAAGGGCTGTCCGTCGAAGAGGCGTGAGAGGTCCATGCGCAGGAAGTCGTCGCTGATTACCTGCCCTTGCAGTTGCGGGAAATGCTCGTTCAGGTAGGCCACCGACTCCTTGTCGATTTCCACCACCCTGAGGGTCCGGGGTTTCTCGATGAGAAACTGTGTGAGCACGCCCATGCCGGGCCCCACCTCGAGCACGGGGATGTCGGGACAGGCGTCCACGGTGTCGGCAATGGCCTTGGCGATGCCGAGGTCGGTGAGGAAGTGCTGTCCGAGGTTTTTCTTTGGTCTTACGGTTTTCATCGTTTATTGTTCTTTGTGGCAAAGTTAGTGCAAACCGAGCGCAATGCAAAACAAAAATCAATTTTTTTGTTTTCATTGCCGAGGTGCAGCGTAACTTCGGTGCGAAGCGCCAAAGTAGTGCAAACCGAGCGCAATGCAAAACAAAAATCATTTTTTTTGTTTTCATTGCCGAGGTGCTGCCTAACTTCGGTGCGAAGCGCCAAAGTAGTGCAAGGTGAGCGAAAAGCAAAAATAATGCGAGTTTTTTTTGCACTTCCGACATTTTTCCTTATTTTTGTACAAAACCGAAAAAACATTGTACCATGAAGAAACTTTTTACAATAATCACATTGCTTTTTGCCTTTGTGTCGGCTTCATTGGCAACTATTTTATACCCAAAAGCTCCGAAGGCCGACTTGCTCGACATCCGGTTCAATGTCGATGGAACAGCTACCGACGTGTCAGGCAAAAACCGCAAGATCGTATCGAGCCAGCCACGCCCTTCGGTGGCATTCAACGACAAGTACAACCTGAATGCAGCCACATTTACCGGCACGGGGAAAGATTTTTACTTTTTTGACTATTCTGCCGACAAGAAGTTCATCGAAGAAA
>ONSV01000064.1 GCA_900320585.1 uncultured Prevotellaceae bacterium
TAGTCTTTGTAGCTGTAAGGCATCACCAGGTATCCGTTCTCCATGAGTGCCGGTGCGCCACATCCCAATGTGGGTCCCACCTTGTAGCAGTCGAGTCCGTAGCCATGATCGAAGTGGTAGGTGGTGGCTATTTCCACCTGCTTGGCCTCAGCGGTCTTTCCGGCTTTTTTGAGGTCCTCGATTTTCTTGTGGTTCGACAGTTCCACCTCATAGCGGCGCTCCACCTCCAGGTCGGGAGTGTTCTTCAGCCACACGTCGATGCCGTAGGCCTTCTCGCCCGAGCGTTGCAGCGCGGGGCCGTAGAGCCGGTAGGCGGTGCGGTCGTTCTCCCATGCGATGTCGTCGACACGCTCTGGGTACATCTTTCCTTTGACGTAGGTTTTCATCTGCTGTGGCTGGCCTGCCGAGATGGTGTAGACTGCCTGTCCGCAGGGTCGCACGGCGGCGTCGATGAGTAGTTTCCCGTCGTAGGTGACCTGATAGTCAACCTCTTGTCCGAGGGCGTTCCTCACCACGAGGGTGGTGCCTTTGGCTACGCCCATCTGGCTATACACGTTGTTGACATCCACCTCCACGAGTTCCTGTCGCTGGGTGGGTTCGTTGTTGGTCACCACGACGCTGATGTCCTTGGCGCCTGCACTCATTGCCCATGTGGCGGCAACGAGCACGATGGCTGGCATGAATTTTCTGATTTGCATAACGATTGTCTTTATTTGTTTTTAGTTTTTCAGATGCTCGGTGAAGAACTGTGCGATTTGCCTGAGCAGGTGGTGGCGCGTGTTGCCGCCATAGATGCTGTGGTTGCGGTTGGTGTAGATGAGTTCCTTGAAATCCTTGTCGGCCTGCACCAGTGCCTCGCTGTATTCGAAGGTGTTCTGCGGGTGCACGTTGTCGTCGGCCAGTCCGTGGCAGATGAGGAGCGCGCCATGAAGTTTCTCGGCCCTCACGATGGGGTTCACGGCATAGCCGTCGGGATTCTCCTGAGGTGTGCGCATGAACCGTTCGGTGTAGATGGAGTCATAGAACCGCCAGTTGGTGGGTGGCGCCACGGCCACTCCGGCCTTGAACACTCCCCTGCCCTCGCTCATGCTCATGAGCGTGCAGAACCCGCCGTAGCTCCATCCCCAGATGCCGATGTTGCCACCGTCGACGTAGGGCAGCGACGCCAGGTAGATGGCTGTCTCCACCTGGTCGCGGGCCTCAAGCTCGCCCAGGTTCAGGTAGGTGAATTTCTCGAAGTCGGCACCGCGTCCGCCTGTTCCCCTGCCGTCGACGCACGCCACGATGAAGCCCTGCTCGGTGAGGTACTGGTCGAAGGCTCCTCCCTGCCCCATCGAGCCCAGCCCCCAGCTGTTCACCACCTGCTGGCTACCGGGTCCGCTATATTGGAACATGACTACGGGATAGCGCTTGGAGGCATCAAACTGGTGGGGTTTCATCATCCATCCGTTGAGGGTCACTCCCTCTTGGGTGGTGAACGAGAAGAACTCTTTCTGTGCGAGGTCGAGCTCACCGAGCCGCTGGCGCAGTGCGGCGTTGTCGACCACGGTGCGCAGCAGTTTGCCCTTCAGGTTGTAAACCGCGCACTCGAAAGGCGTATGGGCATTGCTGAAGGTGGCGATATAGTAGCCGAAGTCGGCCGAGAAGAGGGCCTTGTTCCATCCCTCGCGGGGTGTGAGCAGGGTGGTCTTCCCCTTGTGGTTGGTGACATACACCTCGCGCTCCATGGGCGACCGTCCTGCCGCCTGGTAGAAGAGCCGCTGCTGGCGCTCGTCGTAGCCATAGATCTCGGTCACGCCATACCTGGCGTTGGTGAGCTGGCGTATCTGCCGTCCGTCAAGGCCGTAGAGATACACTTGCATGGTGCCGCTGCGGTCGCTGGGCACGAGGATATGCTTTGGGGTGAAGGTGATGCCTCCCGGCACATCCTCCTTCACGTACTTGGGCACGCTCTCGGTGATGAGCAGCCGGCAGTTGAGCGAGGTGGTGGCAGCCGAGTAGACCTTCAGGGTGTCCTGATGGCGGTTCATGGTATAGAGCATCACATCGTCGGTGCCCACACCGGTGTAGATGCGGGGGATATAGCCATCGGCATTCAGCGGCAAGGGCAGCTGGCTTGTTTTCCGGCTGCCGATGTCGTAGGTCCATGCCGAAACCTTGGCATTGTCTTGTCCGGCCTTGGGATACTTGTAGGCGTAGGCGCCGGGGTAGTAGTCGAACTCCATACGCTCGGGCCTGAGTCCCTTGAAGAGTTGCAGGGCATAGGTCTTCACGCCGCTCTCGTCGTACCTGATCCATGCCAGGTGCTGGCTGTCGGCGGTGAAGGCGAGGGCGGTACTGAATCCGAACTCCTCCTCGTTCACCCAGTCGGGGATACCATTGATGACCTCGTTGAACCGTCCGTCGCGTGTCACCTGCGTCTCGCTGAGCTGGTCGCTTATCTCCACCACGAAGATGTTGTTCTCCCTCACGAAGGCTATGCGCTTGCTGTCGGGAGCCCACACCGGCACCTGCTGCGCCCCGTTCTGCGAGAGCGGCCTGGCCTGTCGGTTCTGGGTGTCGTAGATGAAGTAGTCGGCGGTGAAAGAGTGCCGGTAGATGCGCTGGCTGTTGGTGGCGATGAGCAGGTAGCGGTCGTCGGGACTGGCCTTGTAGTCGTCGATGCCCTTGATCTCGGCGCCTTCGCAGAGCGAGGCATCGAAGATGACGCCTGTCTGCTCGCCAGAGGCAAAGGCATATTTCAGGATTTTGTCGCGTTGCTGACTGATTTGCGCGAAGCTCGCGCCATCGGCCAGCGGTTGCAGCGACCTGAGGTTTTCTGCGGCATATTTTCCAGCGGTGATATCCCATAGCGAGATTTTCTCCGCTGCGAGGACGTTGAGCGACAACGCCACCATAAAGGCAATCAAAAGTGAGTTTTTCTTCGTCATGCTGCAAATTTACACATTATTTTTGACATAGAGCCATTTACAGCATGATAAAATCCTCATGAGGAGCTATGATGGTCGTATGATGTGAATTATAGAAAAAAAACAATTGACGACGAATGATGATGAGCGTACAAAGGCAGCACCTCACGGGGAAATGCTGCCTTTGACAATAAAGCTCAAAAATAGAGAAGGGCTTTTAGAGTCTGATCAATGTCGAACCCTTTTGGCCAACCTTCACCGCATATACGCCTGAGGCGAGACCATTCAGCTGGACGACTCCGTCCTTGGCCTGGGTAGTCATCACCTGCTTGCCAGAGATGCTATAGACCGTCACTTCGACATCCTCTTGCTCCTGGAGGAACAGGGTATGGCCCTCCAGCCTCACTTGCACCTGCTGTCGGGGCAGGTCGGGGATTGAGGTGTCGATGCCCAGAATCTTCTTCACACCTGCCATGGCATCGATCTTGCCATAGCCTGCCTGTGCCAGGTTGTGCGAGGGAATCATACCGATTTCGGTGAATTGGTCTTTGACTGAGGTCTGCTTGATGATGTCATTGATCTCGTTGGCTGTCAGTGTGGGCTTGGCCTGCAACCAGAGCGCCAGGATGCCGGCCACATGCGGAGTGGACATGGATGTACCGGAATTATAGCCAAACCAGTTGTTACGTTCATCTGTCTTGAGATTCTTCACCACTGAGAAGGTAGTGCCTTCGGGATCAAGATTGCCGTAATGGTCGAATTTATTGGTGTCGTATAGGCTGAAGGCAGAAAGGATAAACTGTCCCGGTCCCAACACCGTCGGGCGGTTTTTCCCCATTGTCATCGACGCCATAGCTGGAGAAGTCGGCAATCTCGCCTACAACCGGCGGAATGCCGGTCACTTTCGAGGGAATCGTGGAGTAGTCGATTTTCTGCCTTGATAATTGATATATTTGAGGCACGAGTTGTAGGCACCCACGCTGATGACACAATCCTCGCAAATCTCGCCACTGAATGCCATGTCGCCATTGCCAGGGATATAGCCTTTGTCTTTGAACACCTCGGGTACCATGAATCCGAATTCATCGGCGTCATCATCACTGCGGATAATCTTGATTGTCTGTCCCTTGGTGCCTTTCACGAAGACCGCCAGACGCAGGTCGGACTGGGTCAGGACAGAAGTGATGGAATTGTAGTCAGACTCCCAGACAAATACTTGTTCTCCTTTGATGTTTACACGTGAGCCCTTAATCAATTTGTAGCCGCTCTGTTGAGACATCCCATCGGTCAAATAGCTGCCAATGTTCTCGGAAATCACCTCGCCGGTTTTGATGTTGACCAACCGCAGTTCGGCAGTGAACTCCTTTCCATCGTCTGCATAGAGAAACAGGTTGGTATTAAAGTAGGATGGCTTCACAAATTCATTACCTTTGGAATGGACCCCCAACACAGTCTTTATATGCCACCCGTCGGCATCAGGGTCGCCCAATGTCTTGACGATGGACATCTGATTGTCAGCAGCATTGGCAGAGGAAAGAACGACGACACGTCCTTTCTTGTTGCCTGACTCTGTCAGTTCTCTCGCAGCCTTTGCCAAACACGTGCTGCCATCGTGCAGACAAGTGGAGATGCCCAGGCTGATGCTGATGACGGCAGGCTTGTTGACACTTTCGGCATAATCGAAGATTTTCTTCATCGCATCGCAAATGATGGGGTCGCGGGGGTTCTTGCCAATACCTGCCAGTATCAGTTCGGCATCGGGTGCCACTCCTTGCCAACCGTCAGACATCCGCGAGCCGGCAGCAATGGCCGACGTATGGGTTCCGTGCGAGGTGTCGGTGATATCACTGGTTAAAAACGGTATCTCCGACTCGTCATAATCCGACACGTTTATGCCCGTACCGGTTTCGTAGACATATGCTGTTTTCAAATGCGTAGTGCCATCAGGTTTGAGGAAGGCAATATGGTTGAAATCGATGCCACTGTCGATAACGCCTATCACCACCCCGCTGCCAGTATAGGCCTGGGGCAGCTCTTCTGCCTTGGCCGCCGTGGCATCGCTTACCTTGTCGGCATTCGTCATCCTGCGACCGTCGTTGTTCTCCAACTGCTTGTACTCATCGTGCAGCACGAGAATGATGTCGTCGATGTCCTCGAGCGTCATCAGCTTGTCGGCAGGCACCGACAGCGACACGATGTTGTCAATTACCGAGTTGACCGTGATGCCATTGAGTTCCAGCAGCTCGGTGGGGCACTGGGCTCCCTTTTTCAGATAGGCCGTGACACCGAAGGAACTGATATTCCCGTCGGGGGTAAGACTAATGCAAAAACGGTCGCATGCTGCCTTCAGATAGTTGGCTTGCTGTGAAGGAGCATGAAACTGGGCGGAATGATGTATGAGGTTGGTTAGTCGTTAGTCTATTTTCTGTGCCATTGCCATTTGCCCCAACAAAAGCAGTGAGGCAATCATCCATAGTAGTTGTCTTTTCATGTTTTCGAAGGTTATACTCGATAGTTTTGTCCTTAATTTTTATACAATAGACGAGGAAGAGGTGTCAAAATGAACCCCGAGGAATGTCCAACCAGGCTGTAGGGGACCTCCTGCCTATTTTGAAGTGCCCTCTTTTGAGGAATAGTTTGAGTTAAATGTAAGTACCGGATTCGCTCAAACTCCTGAACTCCTTCAACTTGCAAAAAAAAGAGTGTAGTGACTTATATCTCAAAATCGAGACAGGAGCGCTGCACGGTGAAAGGTCTCACCTTGCCGTTGGCTACGGCCACATGGTTGGGATGTACGGCATAACCCTTGAGGGCCTCAGCCGACTCGAGGGTACTGTCGAGCATGATGTCGGCATTCGAAGAGGCGAGGCGTCCGTCGATATGTACCTTGACATCGAGCAGTCCGGGAACCTTGCCTACAAGGCCTTCCAAACCGGCCTTGATTTCTTTCTTCACGTTGATTTTCTCTTCTTCGGACAGTTCAGGATTGAGTGTCCACAGGATGATGTGCTTTACCATGATTTTTAGAGTTTAATAGTTAGTCTTTTGGAATAATATAGGAATTTTGGCGATAGTCTTGCATGACTAAAAGCCAAACCAGCGTTTTTTCTTTTTCTCTGGTTCCTGGGCCTGTTTCTGCGCATCGCGCTTGGCCTCGCGGATAAGGGTGTGGTAGGAGAGGTTGTCGTGAATCATACGGTAAGCGGTCTCCCAGTCGAAGCGGCCGCCGATGTTGCAGTCGTCGATATAGAGGTCGGCGTCTATCTTGCGGGTGTTGTGGCTGTGCTCGTTGGTATCGGCGCGCAGCGTCTCGTTGATGGCACTGAACTCCACCCCACGCTCACGGCACCATTCCACCGCCTCGTCGAGCAGCCTGCCCTCACGCACGGTCCACAGCACCAGTTTGTGCCCATCTTCCATCAGTTTTCTAAGTGTCTCGGTGGCATGAGGAATCTCCTCGCCTATTTTCGGGTATCTGTGTTCCACCACAGTCCCATCGAAATCGATTGAAATAACCATATTCAATATAATTTTTTTTCGCTTCGCTCAACCCCTTGGAGTTCAGGAGTTCAGGAGTTCAGGAGTTCAGACATTAGTCCGAATTTCACCTAGTTCGACTCAATAGTCGTTGGCTAAAGTAATGGCTTAAAACCTAGACGACTATTGCTTTTGTCTCATTACAAATATTTGATGCTGCAAAGTTACGAAAAGTCGAGTGCAGAACAAAATGAATTAATTCATTTTTTATGCCGAGACCGAGTAACTTCGCCTCTAAGAGACAAAGTTACGAATAAATGAGAGAAATGCAAAAGGAAAGCTTGCTTTTCTTTTCATTTCCGAATGGCAGTAACTTCGCGCTGTAAGCGCAAAGTTACGAATAAATGAGAGAAACGCAAAAGGAAAGCTTGCTTTTCTTTTCATTTCCGAATACATCCCTACAGCGAGCACCAACATTTTTTTGATACCGTGCCCCCTCAGAAATCCATTTGCTTTGGTTTTTTCTTGATCACATAATAGAGGTGGCGCACATCGTTCTCGCTGATGGTGAAGTCGGCATACTCTGGCGACGGGTTGAGCGAGTGGAAGGTGAGCGTGCCGTGCTCCAGATCCTGCCCGATCATCTGCTTGAGCAAGACACTCGACTCGAAAACCACCACCCAGTAAGGACGGTCCTTATAGCGTATGCCATGCCAATGCACACGGTCCAACTCGCGCACAAGCACCTTGTCGCCCGCCTCAAAACTCTGCCGGCTGCCCGTGTCCATCGAGTCGCCCTTCACCTCGAACGAGAGGTAACAGCCACGGGCCACATGGTCCACCTCGTAGGTCTCCTCGCCCCAGTCCTCGAAATCGGGGTCCAGACGGTCGCAGTCGTTGGCAAACTGCCCGTAAGCAGCGAAGGGGACATGCCTCACCGTCATGAAGAGCCTGTCGCCCTGCTTGTAGAACCTCGCTCCCTTGCTGTTCTCGGTGTAGAACTCCAGGTCGCCATCTTCGGCCGTGAGTTCCACCATTCCTTTCCCTGTGAGCAGCATATCGCCAGATGAGGTGCGTATCCAGTCGGTGTTGACACGGCTGTCGAGCGCCTTGACACGGTTGAGGAACTTGTCGCTCAAGGGCACATGCCCGTTGATGATTTGCGATAGCGACGAGGGCGTGTATCCCAATTGTTGGGCGAGGTCGCGCTGCGATGTGGCCACGCCATTGGCGACAAACCATGCCACCAGCTGCTTCAGGTTTTCCGTAGTTCGCTTTGTCATGATGATATGGGCATTAATTGTTAATAAAATGTTAAATTATAAATTATCCATTGATTTTTTAGAAACCATGTTTATATTTGCAATCGAAAATCGAAACATAATATCGATTTATATGCCATTTGCGGGCAAAAATAGCAATTAATTTTGAATTATGCAAGCAAAAATCTAAATTTTTATATATTTAGGATTCAAATACCTACAAAATATACACTTATGATTGGTTTTCAGGACAACATTCAGGATAACGAGCCCTGCTGCCGCGCCCCATTGTGTGGTGGCAGGGTCTTCAGGCCCTGGCACCAATCACCAACGACAATTACTAACACCAATCCAAATCCCAACAACATGAGAAGACTATTCAATGAGATCAGCACGTTTTTGCTTGGCAGGAAATGCTATGCCGTGATTGTGGGCGAGCGGGGAAGCGACCGCTACGACATCTGCTCGCAGATCCACTTCACGAAGGAGTCGGCAGAGGCCCACCGCCGCCGCATCGGGGAGACCCGCACGTATGTCTACATCACCACCGTGTCATTCAGATGGAGGAGGATGTGAGGGATGATACGCGAGATGATTCCCACCACCCGTCACGGCGACGTGACCTTCCATGCCGACGGCCGCATCGACATCACCGCCCACGTGTCACGACAGTTGAAGTTGGAGCGTGGCGACGTGGTAGGCATCGCCACCACCGACGGCACGCCCTGCGAGCACTATCTCTATGTGGCGCGCCGACAAGCCCACATCCTCGGCCGGCATGCCTGCACCTGCAGGCCCGCCAAAGGCCATGGCCGCTACCTGCGCGTACACAGCAAGAAACTCGCCACCCATATGCTCGACATATGCCATGCCACCGAGCGCATAGAACTTTATGTGGGCGAGGCCGTGCACGTCGGACAAATAGGTCTGGCCCTGCCCCTCATCACCGCGCCCTATCAGCAACCTCTCTTTATTGACCCTGAACAATGACAGCGGAAAGGCGCCCACCAGCCACCGCGCACCCAAACAAGACAACCATGAGAAAACACATCACCTTTGCCGGACTTACCAGCAACCCCACCGACCACGAGTCGGCCGACGGCCAGTGTGCCGCCCTCGTCAACCTCATTGCCGAAGACGAGGCCTTGCGTCCCATCGGCCTCCACCTACATACACTCGGCCTCCTGCCCCACGGCAGCCGGCTGGCAGGTGCCCATGCCACCAATGCCTACCGCCATCTTATCATAGAGATAGCGCAAGAAGCGCAGTGGACCTACCTCTGGACCACCCCTCCCACCTCATCAGCCGGCGACGAGCCCATCGCGCTGCACCCCCTCCACGAAACGGCAGAGCGGGTGAACGCTTTCACCAGCATGGGCGACACCCTGTGCATGGTGACCGACAGCGAGACCATCTATGCGCTCTGGAACGAGGACGAGGCCAGCTACTGCGTGGTGAGCCATTCCGACCTGCTCTACGACATCACCCTCACCCAGGACGTGCAGCAGCGGCGCGAGGTGACGCTGCCCATCAGCGGTGCCCTTGCCACCTACCTCGACGCCCCCACCACCGCAGTGGCCAACCGCCAGAGCGTAGTGGCCCAGATGCTGCCCGGATTCTACGACAGCGACGACGCCTACGCCACCGGTGCCACGATGGTAGCGGCGATGATGGCGGCAGCCACCGACCATGAGGCGGCCCTGATGGGCCAAGGCACCCACAAGCACATACGCTTCGGCGTGGCCATCCTCCGCATGGCCGACGGCAACCACCTGCTCTGCTCCAACCTCTTCGCCCTGCTGCCCGCCGACCTGCCCACCCGCATCACCGCCGACCGCGAAGCCGGCATGCTGAGCAGCACCGTCTACCTGCACCGCCACACCCTCACCATCGACATGCGCCAACCCGCGAAGGCGGCAAGGGTGGTGACCGGCGTAGACATCTATCTCTCGCGCGAGCTCCACCTGCTCGACCTGCGGCAGGCCGCCACCATCGTCGCCGACATGGAAGGAAAGACCACCGCCCTCACCTTCGCTCCCCTCAGCCGGCAGGCCACCCTGGAGATGGTCGACCGACTGCCGTTCTACAAAGTGCTCACGGTGGGGCCCGCCCAATGGGGACAGCCCGTGATGGTGCCCCAGGGCGCAGAGGGCGAGAAAGCCGACCTGAGCGACCTGAGGCGGTGGCAGGCAGGGGCGAGGGTGGCCGACTGCCACGATGGGCGGCTGAGCATCGGGGCCGTGGCACGCACCCTATTCTCTCCCTTCGAGACCGGACTCACCTACCGCTACCTCACGCTCGATGCTGCCTCGCGCCAGGCGCTCGGTCCCGACGAGCGGGAGCAGGCGTGCACCGACGAACTGGTGGCGGGCAGCCGTGCCGACCTTTCCGACCAGCCTTTGGGACAGGTGTGCGACATCGTGGTGCGCGCCCGGCTCAACGACCCCACCGTGCATGAGGCATGGTGGAGCGGACAGGTGCAATACCCCATCCCCGGGATGATGATGGCACCCTACGACGAGGTGGAGCAACTGACCTATTACGTGCGCCTCACCACCACGGAAGGGACGCGCTACTACACCACCACCCAGCACATGGAAACCCCGCGGCAGAAGGGACTGCGGCTGAGCGTACACACCGCCACCGGCCAGGCCCACCGCGTGGAGCGTGCCGCCCTGCACTCGCTGCTGCTGCAACAAGCCAGGGTGCTGCACCTTGACGACGAGACCGGTGAATACCAGACCACCTACCTGCTCTGGCAACCGTCGACAGCCGAAGAATGGGAAGCGCAACGGGAGAAGGCACGGGAGGCCTGGACCCTCACATGCTCTCCGTCACTGCTGCGCACCTCGGCCAAAGCCAACCCCTTCGTCTTCCCACAGTCGCTGGCCGTTGACATCGGCGATGGCGAGGTGACACGCCTGATGTCGAACACCCGCCGCACGGCCGACGGCCTCTTCGGCGACGGACAATACTACGCCTTCACCACGAAGGGACTGTGGGTGCTGCGCCTGTCGGGGGAGCGATGGCAAGCCCAGCAGACCGTGAGCCGCGACAGCGTGGGGGCCGACGCGCCAGTGGTGGCTACCGACGACGCCGTGGTTTACGCCTCCTCGCGCGGACTGATGATGGTGCGGGGTGGAGTGAGCACCTGCCTCTCCGACGCGCTGCGCGGCACACCATTCGTCTGCAGCACCCTACCCCACTTCTCCGAACTGGTAAGCACCGAACCCACACTGGCCGGTCAGGTGGCCGACCTCCCTCCACTCGCAGGCCCGTTCCTTTCCGGAGCACAGGTGATGTTCGACAGCGAGGGCCAGCGGCTGTGGCTCCACCACCCCGACCATCCCCACCTCGCCCTCGTCTACTCCCTGCGGAGCAAGCAGTGGGGCACGGCGGTGGTGGCGTTCGACAGCAGCATCAGCAACGGCGATGCCACCTGGGCACTGCAGGACGCAGGAGATGCCGCACGACTGGTAAGCGTGGCATTCCATAGCGATGTGCACGCACGGCAACCGGTGCTGCTATGCAGCCGACCGCTGTCGCTCGGTCTGCGTCACGTCCTCAAGACCGCCCATCGGGTGATGGTGCGCGGCCTGTTCAGCCACCAGGGCCCGGCGGGCAGCCATGTGGGAATGGCGCTCTATGGCAGCAACGACCTCGCCAGCTGGCACTATATCGGCAGCAGTGCCAACCAGTATATGCGGCATCGCCGCGGCACGGCCTACAAATGGTTCCGCCTCGTGGCCATCGGCCGCATCCTGCCCGGCGAGAGCATCGAAGGCGTGAGCATGGAGTTCGCCAAGCGGTTTGACAATAAGGTAAGATGATTGAAGTTTCGTATTCGCTCAACTTCTTGTAGTTCAGGAGTTCAGGAGTTGCAGGAGTTCAGACATTTCACTATCTTTACAAAATAATTGATTTTTCATGTCACAAAAAAAGGTTTTTTGCGTATAAAGGGAAACAAACGTTTGATGACACACGAGGAGTTCAAACAGCAGATTCGGCAAATACGCCCCACACTATTGGGCGTGGCATGCCGCTACCTGACCGACGAGGAGGCCGAGGACACCGTACAGGATGTGCTTCTCCGCCTCTGGCAGATGGTGGGACAGCTGCACTCACCCCTCGAACCTTTAGCAAGGCGGTTGGTCCGCAATTTCGCCATCGACAAGCTGCGGCGCAAACGGCCCATGGTGCCACTCCATGAGATCAATGAAGCGCAAGACGAGGTGGATGGTGAGATCCTTGAGCAAATGATGCGCATGGTGGAGGCCCTGCCCGACATACAACAACTGGTGCTACGACTCAGACATATGGATGGCATGGAGATGAGCGAGATAGCGCTTCTGACAGGTTCCTCCGAAGTGGCTTTACGACAAGTACTTAGCCGGGCTCGCAGAGCCGTACTGCAAAAAATGAAAGACAACAAAAATAAAGAAAACCATGGATAGAGAACAACGACTACGGACCTTGGCCGGACAATTCATGCAGGGTGAGACCTCTATAGACGAGGAGCGCGAACTGCTCCAACTCTTGCTCCAAGATGACATTCCAGCCGATTTACTGCCTCTCCGCGAAATGATGGTGGGCTTGCAGACCATTGCCCTGAAGGAGCCGAAACTCTCTATGCAGGAAGTGACGAGTGCGAAGAAGACGACGCACAAGTCTCTATACAGATGGGTGGCTGCCGCGGCAGCTGTGATATTGGTGGCGGGTTCGGCACTGGTCTATTACCACAGCGTGCAGAATGAGTATGTGGTCATTGTCTATGGCAAGCGCTATGCCGACCGCGAGATGGCACTACAGGAAATGAGGAAAAATCTCACCTTTGTGGCAGACACGCCCACAGACCAAGTGGACGACCTGCTCGATGATATGTTTGACTTGTAAAATCGCTGAAATATGAAGAAGATAATCATCATTGCAATAATGTTGACGGCAGCCTTGGCGGCCATGGCCCAACAAGGGCTGGCGGTCGACAAGGTATTCAAGGGGAGCATCGTTCCCCTTGAGCAAATGGTGGAGACAAGGGTACGGGGAAAAGACATCGCCAAATACCAACTGAGCTATTTCAGGAGCTTGCGCTTCGGTGCCACTCCGGCACAGACCGAGGAGATTTTCGCGCTGGTGGAGAAAGACGAGCACCAGGAGTCGGTCAGGTCGGGTAGCGACAGTCCGGGAGCCAAAGACACGCGCACCCTCATGGTGCGGCTCAAACCCACCACCAAGGGCAACCGCTTTGTCTGCGTGAAGGCAAGGAAAATATCATCCAAGCACAATGAGGTGATTCTCATCTATATGGAGGGTTCGCTCAACTCGTTGGAAAAACTGGGAGAAATACTGAAAAATTGAAATCAAAAACGCAAATAATATGAGACACATTCTTTTTCTTTCGCTCGCCCTTGCCTCTTCAGTGGCATGGGCAGCCGACAACGACACCGTGGTTATCAACAAACCTAACATGGTAACTGTCATCACCAACGACTCCCTGCAGAAAGTCATCGTCAGGGGAAAGGAAAACGACGACGATTTCGTGTACCGCAACACCATACAACTGGTAGACTCCAACTATGTGAGCCAGACCACCATCAACCGCGACCACTGGTCGCTCATCCCCAAGGTGCCCGTGACGAAGAACGACAACTATCGCGGTATTTTGGTGGAAGGAACCGCCCATTTCTATTGTGGATTCATCGCTCCGCTCAATATGTCGGATGGTCTGGGGCTCAAGACCTTCAGGTCGGCTAATTTTTCGTTAGTTCCCATCCAGTTCGACGTTCACCTCAACACGAAGGGGAAAAGAGCGCGCAACATCATCTCATTAGGAATCGGACTTGACTGGAAAATGTTTGGCACCACCCGCCAATGTTTTGTGAAGGATGAAATGGGAAGGGTGGCGCTTAGTGATTTTCCAGAGGGGAGCAAGCCCGACCGTTCCAGAATCAAGGTGTTCAGCCTGTGTTTCCCGCTGCTCTACCAACACCGTTTCGGACATGGTTGGCAAATAGGCGTGGGACCTGTCTTCAACTGGAACTGCTCTGCCAACATACTGACGGAATATGATAAAGACGAAGGCCACTATGAGTTCACGCAGAAGCATATCGGACAAAGGAAATTCACCATCGACTACCTGTTGCAGCTCCGTACGCCATTATTGCCCGTCTACGTGAAATACAGCAATATGAATGTGCTGAAAGAGTCAGACGTGAAATTCCACACCCTTTCTTTTGGGATTTATTTCTAAGTTTTTCGGACATGCATGAAGCAAGTCACTGCGTGGCCAAGATAGGCGGCGGAAATGAAAATAAAAATATCAACATTCTCAAGTTGAATATTTAATAGATATTCATGTATTTTCTTCTTTCTGTGTGGACAGAAAGAAGAAACAAGAAAGAACCGCGAACACGCTCCGCCGTCGAACAAATGGGCTTTCCGGTGTCTGGCTGCGGTTCGCCGCTCACACAGTCCTCGCCCGAGACGACACCGAAAAGCCTCATTTGTTACCGACGGCTCCCGCTATCGTTCGCCCAGCTAACACCCCGCCACTTGTCGTGGCAGACTTGCGAAGCGGTTTTGATTATGATCTCTTCTTCTCGGAGAAGTTTGAACTTGCGAGACTTGAATAAAAATCTTGGCTTTCGCCTACCATTTCTTGCCATGGCAATGCTCAAGCAAGCATGGCATTGCTCATCTAGCTTATCGAAATGGTTCGATATTTGTTTTGTATTGTCTTCGGCTTTCAATCATTTGCCGCTTCGCAGCGAATATAGGATGCGGAAAAGCAAAAAAAACTGCGTTTATATTTTGCTTTTCGCTCGCCTTGCACTATCTTTGTAAGCAAAAAGAGAATATATGTTCAACACAATTATTGCTTTGGTGGTATTTGCCGCCGTTTCACTGATAGGATGGGGAATAGCCGAAATCAAGTCGAAGGCTTGCGGCTATGAGCAGAACGAGGACGAGAAAGCCTATGATGACAATCTCGCAAGACAACTGCATGAGAATGGCTTCCATGAGCTCAGTATCAAGGACGTCATCAAGAACATCAGTACCAAAGGTTTCACTACCATTTAGAATGAGAACAAAAATCGCTCACGCCTTACCTGCGTGAGCGATTTTTGTCATTGGGCTTGTACGCCCTGGGGAGTGGAAGTAGTGGGTTTGCCACCCTGCGCCCCCGGAGCGGCCTGCTGAGCATTTGAAGTGCCCTGTGAAGGCGCTTGTTCTGCCGGCGGAGGCGTGCCTGGAACCACTTGGTTGTGGTGCGCTGCCGACGGGAAGGTGGACTTCAGTCCATCGGGCGAGGGACCGACTTTCTTGCTCAGTTCCTCGTAAAGCTTTATCAAATCGAGGGAGACATTGTCGGCACCCACCGTCTCAAATACATTTTTGGCCACATTCTGGTCCACGCTGCCCTGCATGATGAAATTGCGCCAAATCTGCTCCCACCAATTATTCGGAATCACCTTGCCATTATAGCCCCTCATCCTGATATCACTGACGCGGCCACTGAAGATGGTGTTGATGATTGCGGTGTATTTCGAACTGCGGATGGAGTCTTTTCTCCACATATTGTTATTCCTCAGGTATGCCTGGTCTGATTGCTCCAGAACCACCTGGTCGGTCTCATCGACTACGATGCCCTCGTCATTGTCGGCCAGGGCGGCGGAGTCGGGATACGTGTCCAGACCATCGACATCAGAAGGACCTTCCACGGCAGTGGTCGTATTCTGCATGGGCCATGGCCATCGGTTGGTAGCCACATGGCAGGCAAGAGCATAGCAGATGAGCGTGGCGGCCACCATCAACAGCGCCTTCATCACCCGAAGGATGTTCTTCGATGTGGCAGAGAGCTTGCGTGGGAGGAAGATCCTGAAATCATCGCCCTCCCGCTTCACCTTGTAGCCTTTCACCTTTCCCCGTTCGAGTTGGTTGAAGAGGCGGTCGTTGGTGCCGATGTCGAAAGTGGTTTTAATGGGATGGCCGTCGTTGAAATCGAGGGTCACTCTGGTGAGGTCGTGCTTCGGCTCGGGTATGAACACATACTCGCCCTGCTTCACCATGCCAGGCGTAACCGGTATCACGGCATCCTTCAGGTTGTTGCCCGTAAACTGTATGTTTCCGGCATTCTGCAGGTTGTCCTCATACACCCTCAGCAGATAACTGCCGATGGTGTCGGGCATCACCTGCTCGCCATTGTATCTCACGGTGCAGCTGCGCAGCATACGGCCATTGAGTTGTACGACGAACCTCAGTTCGTAATAGAACTTGATGGTGCGCTCATCCACGCGGATGCAGTTGGCCGCACTGTCGAAATAACCATATTTGGTGGGTTTGGTCACGTCGCCCTTCACTTCGATGCTCATGGGCAACATTCCCTCTTTTCCCCTCAGGTTGATTCGCACCTTGTCGCCCTCTTTCACGTTTCCATACTCATATCCGTCGGGCGAGAGGATCTTGAACTCACGCATCACGATGGCCTCCACCCGCCTGATGGTGCTTGAGGCGGCAGGCTGTATGCCCTCGGCAAGCAAGTAGATGGCTGGGGTATGATGGAAGAACTCCTGGTCGGGATAGTTGATGAGCGACGTGAGCTGTCCATCGCCCCTGAAATTCATGAAGTAGGTGATGGGCTCATGCTCTTTATCGGGTGTGGGCAGCAGGCGGGGCAACCCGGCTTTGGTGTCGAGAGCCAACTTGGAGCGTATGTCGGCCACCGCATTGATGAACGGCTTGTTCGTACTTGGCTTGTCATCGCGGGCGGCAAGCGAGAGATAGGTTTTCGACAGTTCGCGCAATGCTTTTACCAGATGGTCGGCAGGCACCATCATCCGGCTGCTATCGAGCAAGATGGCATATTGTATGAAGCCACCCTCGATCGTGTCGATGAGCGACAACTGCAAGTTGCGCCCGTCGGGGTATACCCGCAACTCATACGCCCTCGACGCACCCAGGTTGGCCATATCCGAGGCACAATTATGGATACGGAAGTCGTAGGCGGCTTCGGAAGGATACGAAATGATGGGCAACAAACCCTCTCCGGTCAGTTGCTTGTTGATATTGATTCTGATTGATTCCATTAATATACTGTATATATGGAGTGCATTGATGCCAAGTGACTGTTTCTCCGCGATTTGTCGCAAAATTACGAAAAAAACGTTGTTGTCGCAAGAATTATTACAGTAAATTTTGATTTTTAGCACAATTATCCCTTCAATCTGAATCATAATGACCGATTGCACTTAGAATGGGCTGAGCGAGGTGTGTGCGCGGCGGTTGTGGAGTTTCACGCTCTCTGCCAGGAGACGCCAGTCGGTGTCACGCCTCGACTTCCAAACCTGCGCCACCGATGGCGCGCAGACCTCAAACCAGTCGGCCAATACTGCGGCCACCATATATTCGTAGACCTCTGTTCCCCACCGGTCGATATGCGCTGCTGTTACTGATTGAGGCACTTTCAGGTGCCAGGCATAGCCACGAGCGACAGGCTGTTGTCCCGGATTGTCTGGGGCACTGTGGTGCTCCACCTCCTGGCACAAGAAGGGCATGAGGAGTCCGCGCAAGCGATGGTATGCGTTGTCGAGCACACGGTCGATGCGGTCGCGGTTCTGTCCTTCCATCACATCCCGCACCAAATGTGTGGCATGAGGGGAATGGGAGGCTGTGTCATCGTGCATGGCATCGCCCACGATGTAGGCGTAGTTGGAGATATCGTAGGCCAGGGAGTCGTATGAGCAACGGATGGTAGTCTGGCGGAATGTGGTCGTTGTGGTGTTCATGGGGATTTTTTTGGAGTTTAGGAGTTCAAGGTGTTCAGGAGTTCAGATATTACTGTTTTGGGGAGGGACTAAAGGATTGGGGCCTCCCCTATCCTATTCTGAAAGGAGGAGGGATGGGGTTGGGCCGTTTCCGGGAATGGATGATTTTCATGCAATCATCGGCAAGGCCTGATGCCTTGGCCGCATAGTGGTTTTCCTGTTCAGGCATTGCCACCGCCATCCATTTTGCCGTAATCCACGCGATGAACAAGGAGCGCAGATGCGTTTCGAGAGAGGTTGCCCATCGTTCATCCCAATTATCTGGCATGTGCAAACTGGCCTGATAACCGGTTGTAGTGAACGAGGACGTGGCAAGGTATTCGGCCAGCATCAAATCGGCCTTTGCACAGCATTCGTCCCATGCCATATTGAGCCAAAGGCTATCGGCCTGGACAACGGCCACCCTGTCGTAGAGCGCACCGGCATTGTCGGTCTTCACTCCATGGTAGGCGGTGACGAGGGCCACGCCCTCATCAGTTTCTGCCCTATTCACTTGCAGCAGTATTGTTTTCATAATGATTCTCAATCATTTCCTTGATTTCTTGTTTGGCCCGGCTTTCGAAGTCACCGAGCTTTGTCTTGAAGTAGATACTCACGCCGAAGATGCCTCCGACATAGGTGAGTGCCTGGGCGACATACCAAAGCACGCCTTCTGAGATGTCGCCGTCGTTGCGGAAGAACGACATGAAGGCGAGGACGATGCCCGAGACGATCATGCCGACGGCAGAGCCGTATTGAATCCAGTCTTTCGTGTTTGGCTTCATGTGTTGTATGATTGTGAATTATCATTTCTCATGGATTCACCTGGAAGAGCCATTGGTACTCTGCCACGTCGAAGGAGGGGCAGGCCTTGTTGGCGAACTCACGGTGTCCGTGGAGCGTGGCCTTTGGGTAGAGCTCATGCAGGCGCTTCAGGAGATTGGCCAGTGACTTCTTCTGCGCCTCGGTGCGCGTGTCCTTTGGCGTCTTGTTGTCCCTGGCCACGCCACCGATATAGCACACGCCGATGGAGTGGGCGTTGTGCCCGGTGCAGTGGGCCCCTGCCTGAGCGACGGGACGGCCCGTGTGGATTGTGCCGTCGCGATAGATGACGTAGTGGTACCCAATATCGCGGAAGCCGCGCTGCAGGTGCCACTGCCGGATTTGCGCGACGGTGTAGTCGCGCCCCTCGGGCGTGGCACTGCAGTGGACGATAATCTCATTTATTGTGCGCATGGTGATTTCTGTTTGGGCTTGGTGGGCATGATGGACATGATGGGCATGATGGACTTATTGCTTTTATCTGCTTACAGATTCTCTACGTTGATTGTTCCGAAAGGATGGATGACGGCATATTCCGCGCACTTCTGGCAGAGCTCGCGGTTGTCGGCGGTGACAGCTACCGAACCAAGTCCACCATCCGAACTGATAGTTGTTGTCGTGTCATTGTACACGGGTATACCAGTCATCGGCTCCAGCACCTCGCTATAGAAGGCGCATGCTGCCACATACCTGCCCACGCCAACGGCAAGGTGTTGAATCTGGGTGTCGGATGAGAAGTCGTTCACATCCGTGTTCATCGAGGTGAGTCGCGCGTTCTCCACCGCCGTTCCCGCCGGGATGAGGAAGTCGATATTGTAGTCGGCCATCATACTCCTCACGGCAGCAACGATGTCTGCAAATGCTGCGCGGTAAGTCTCCCATGTCATCATAAATCCGATTTTCACGTCTTTCCTTGTGCAATACTTCCGTGCCGCGTTGATGAGGATGGCGAGATATGGGTTATATGTTGCATAGTTGCCCGCGTAATGGCTGACCTGCTGGAAGATGACCACATCCCAGTCGTGAGCAAAAATTGATTGCAATGTACCGCTGGAAGCGACGGCATCCCCTATTGTCTTTGTAAGACCCATACTGTCCGAGGTGTCAAGTTCGCCAACATAGTATCCAAGCGAAGCACTTCCCATTTGGATATATTGAATATTAACGTTGGTTATACCGAGGTTATTTATCAACGTACCCAAATTGGTGTGCGTGTTCATCGTGAACGAGTTGCCGATATG